>CAMZLK010000061.1 GCA_947311475.1 uncultured Desulfocapsa sp. | reverse complement strand
TAGCGGCAGTAACAGGTTGTTTGCCTGTTAACGGGTGTTGTCAGTAACAATAATCTACAAAATACCGTTTAAAAACATCAGATTATCCCACCGGTGGTTTGCTGGCACCAGTAGAAAATGACTTCTCTTTCCTCCACCGTTTCCAGCAAACCACCGGTGGGATAATCTGATGTTTTTAAACGGTATTTTGTAGATTATTGTTACTGACAACAAATGGGATCCCGATATTATTTAAAACGTGTAATGACCACCATGGCAGTAAGCACAATGGTATTATTGTTGCCAGTTGTTCAGGCTGATGCTGCAACGGTTGAGACAGAAGCAACCGCTGAGATAAGTACTGAGCAGGCCGGTGTTCCATTTAGCGGTCGCATTGGTGTCGGTTATCTCACAGGAGAGGCTCGTGAATTGGTTTATTGGCCCCATCGCGGAGACCATAAAGCCAGTGAACTTACCTGGGATATTGATTCGCTATATATGGTTGGCCTTGGAGCCACGGTTCAGGCAAGGCAATGGTTGAGCATAAATATTGAACCTGGTTCAATCTTGGGGACGGAAGTGGCTATATGGAAGATTATGATTGGGCGATACCTGGAACGGATTGGACAGATCAATCCACCCATGAGAATACCGATGTTACCAAAGGGTTCATTTTTGATGTGAACGTAGAAATGACGGCATTTTCAACCAGTCAGGTACAGCTGACAGGAATAGTTGGTTTTCGCCGTGATAATTTTGAATGGCAGGCTCGTGGGGGATCCTATGTGTATTCTGTGAATGGTTTTAGAGATATGGCCGGAACCTTCCCTGATGACGAACTTGGGATTACATACGAGCAAACATTTAATGTCCCCTATATCGGGATTGGTTTCAAAGGCGACTTTGATCGTGTCCATCTGGCAGCAAAAATTACTGGAAGTGTTCTTGTGAGCGGTGAGGCGGTTGATCAGCATCACCAGCGTAATCTTGTTACCACTGATGATTTCAGTAATGAGAGTATGATCGCTCTGGATGTCAGTTTTGCGTATGATATCAGTAACAACATTGGGCTCAAAGTTGCATATGCTTATGAAAAATATGACACCATGAAAGGTGATTCCGTATGGGATTTTAACAATGAAGGTGTGAGCATTGATTACAATGACAGTGCCGGGGCAGAACTTGAGACATCAATGCTGTCCATGAATATCACCTATTCTTTCTAGGAGCCTGTCCGAGAATGCCCTTTCGGAGTCTCGTACCTCGCTACCTGCTCAAACTCTTCAGAATTGTCAAAAAATAATGCTCGCAATATCAGTCATATGGCTATGCTTATTTTCTGAAAGTTCTTCGATTTTGACCAAAATGCCTATTCTCGGACAAGCTCCTAAGGCAGGATTGTCCCGCAGGCAGCAGTTGCCCTACCTGTTGCCTGCGGGGTTGATTTGTGTATGTGTTTTATCCCTGCTTTCCTCTCTGCATTGTTTTTCTGTTTTATTATTCCCAGTAGTTATACACATGCCATGGCAAAGGATACCTGGACAGTTTCCCAGACAATACAGATGCATTCCGGTGCTGAAAATGAACTTCAAACCAGGCTCGTTGTGTACGAAGTCTCTGATTATGCAAGCAGTATTGTCAGTGATGAAGAATCTGTCTTCATTGATTACGACACTATGTACCTGTACCGGCACGATAAAAAATCTTCAGTATGCAGAGCCTTTCCACTTGATGGACAAGGGCCAGTGGATAACAATGCAATTGTTGCTGCAAATGTACGGGAAATGATGGGGGAAATCTTTGTTAGAGAAAATGGTAAAAAGCAGCGTATCAATTGTGTGTATTGCTCTGGAAGAGATGTTTTATTTGGTGCCGGTTTATTACGTATGAAGAGGGTGGCACCCATCAAGGTGGAATACCTGGGGCAATTCTTTGTTGAGATAACCGGGGAATACTGGCTTAGTTCATCCCCGGGCGAGTTATTTGAAGAAAAAATTAAACAGCGCCATGCAGCATTTTCCAATACTCCACTGCTGAAACGTATCGATCCACTCGGTTTGATTGAGGCTCTTGGAGGGATTCCGATTCAAGGAGAAGACAGAAGTAAAGACCGACACCTGAGGACGACCCTTGTTAGCGGCCCTGTCTCGCTCCCTTCAGAACTTACACCGGCAAAGGAGTGTCGAGCCGCCGCGTTAGATATTACTCCATGATTCCTGCAATGTTTCGTTATGGAGCGCATCATGGCGATTGATCCCGGTAGAGGTGTGGCGGAATAGGTGTTTTAAACAGTACAGATGTATGCAGGAGGAGTCTTTCAACAGGTGTAAGGTTGTTTGTTTGTGTTCGTACTTCATTGGCCAGCTCTGGCTCATCTGTGATTATTCCATCAACACCAAGGGATATCATGCGAGACATTGATGCCTGATCATTCACAGTCCACACATAAACTTTTTTTCCAGATGACTGGATGCGTCGAATAAAGGATGGCTTTGCGGTGGCTATATTGATGGCAAGAAAGTCCACATCAAGATCAGAGATCTTTCCCATGGCTTTACTTGAGAGTAACCCAACCGGCCAGTCAGGGCGTATCCTTCTGAAATTCTTGATACCTTTGTATTTCAATGACATGACGGCAACGTCGTCAACCATATCTGCTTGTTCAACAATTTCTGCAACACGCTGTTCTAAAATGATATCATGGTCATAGTATTTTAATTCGATAAGGACACGGCATTTTCCCTTTGCAAGGGCAAGTATCTCCCCAAGGGTTGGTACCCTTTCTGCCGAAAAGCTGCTGTTAAACCAGCTGCCGATATCAATTTCCTGTATCTCTTCAAGGGTTCCTTCCCAGACCTTGAGGTTGTTTTTTGCAAGCTTCATAAAATCACTGTCATGAATAACGACAACTTTTCCGTCAATGGTCTCCTGTACATCAATTTCAATCCAGTCAGTACCAGCATTTATTGCGTGACGCATGGCTACCTTTGTGTTTTCAGGTGCCATCCCGGCAGCTCCCCGGTGGGCAATGATCATGGTTCTATTGTCAACAGAGATTCCTTTTAACAGCCAGGCACTTGCGAGAACAGCGATTCCAACTGTTACGAGGAGAAAGAGGGTAAACAGGGGAGTGGTTAATTTTTTCCTCCTGTCTGGGAATGTATCGGTAAAGAGCCCAGGAGTGAGTTTGCATCGGGCCAGATCATAAAATAGAATAAGGAGTGCTGCAAAACTGCTTGATGTAAAAGTTGTGACCAGGAGATTTCCGGTAACCCATAATGCAACCAGTCCTCCAAGTGCGGGTATCAGTAATGTTATGGAATCGAAGCAGCAGGGGGCAAGTAGCGAAGCAATTATTTGAACACCAGCGAGAATAATTGTACTGAGTAGCATTCCACCAAGCGCCCAGTAACTGAGGGTCGTCAAAAATAATTTTTTGTTCCCGAGGCTAAGATGTTCACTTTTGTCAAAGCAGTGGGCAGGAGTTGTATCGCTGAACAGGATAAGCGGGATTGTTAGAGACCAACTGCACAGATGACGAATAAGTATGCTTGCCATTGTAAGTAATACAAGTGCTATACTACCCACTGCGATGGCAAATATGGGTGGTCTTACTGACAGGTAATAGTTAATGTCGTAATCATTGAGCATGACCCAGGCAATGGCTACAGCAAGGCTGATAAAGGGCATGGTTAGGAACATCACTCGAAAGACCAGACGGATGGCAAACAGGAAAATGATTCTTCCCCGTCGCACAGTAAAAAGGAGCAAGCTTGAAAACGAAATATTTTGTCCTTGTAAAGTAGCGCAACAGAGAGCCATTAAAGAGGCCTGCTCAAAGACAAGAAGTGTAATAGTCAGGGAGACAAGGAGTAGTAAGGCCACAATTCCAGGTGGGGTCATGAGAAAATAGGCGATGTCAAGATCTGACAACATGGATTGGCCTGAAAAACTCAGGAGGAATTGCACAAAGAGAGCAACTGTCGGTGTAAACAGGATCACCCTTATCGCAATGTAGGCAAGATGGATAGAGAGGATCTGTAGAATACTCTTTCGAAGAATACCTGCAGTTTGTTTCCAGATGAGTACTGTTTTTTTTGTCATGTTGTCAGGCCATGTTTTCCCGGTTTGTGCTCTTCTTCGGTGCCTTTTGCGAGACCATCATTTTCTACAATTCGCTGAAAGATGTGTCAATATATGATTGATATTGCGAGCATTGTTTTTTGACAATTCTGAAGAGTTTGGGCAGGTAGCGAGGTACGAGACTCCGAAAGGGCATTCTCGGACAGGGTACTAGTAAAAAGGTCAAAATTCCGATGGATAAGTGGGGCAATGCTTTTTCTGATGTCCTTGGGCATGATTATGGGCTGTAACTATGCACAAATAAGGGCAGAATTGTTCGTGACCTCTACAAATGGCTATATTTTCCCAAAAGAACGTTCCATTCTCTGAGTGAATGGAGGCTTTTATGGAGAAACGAAGCGGTGCTGGAAAGGAATATATAAAGTTAGGCAAAGAAAGGCACACAGTGATGATTTGCCGATATAAACAAAGAAGTTTGGATTGCGACAGAATGTGGCTGGTTGAGACCAAAGCGGTGACGTTTTTGAAAAGATGCCGGAGAGAGAAATTAGTACAATTCAGGTTGTTATGTTTGATGGCGTCGTAAAAACTCTTCATCTGCTTCGTTGCTGCATTTTTTTTGTTTAATTTTAATGTGCCTTAGCACGCCGAAATTAAACAAAAAATGTGTGCCTCACATGTGAAGTTTTTTACAAATCCATCTTAACTTTTACCTTTTTACGAGACCATCAATTATAAAATATTCGCGAAATCGAGATACAACAATCTGAAGCTTCGTGTCTTTTTTCCTGTTACTCCGTACTGGGGCAGAACAACTTCTGCATTTTTTCCATCAGTTCAATAATTCGAGGATCCTGGATACGATTATAGATGAAGTTTGCATCTTTTCTGTAATCGATGATTCCTTGACTTCGGAGAATGTTTAAGTGTTGGGAAACATTAGCATTAGTTGTCTTTACCTCCTCTCTGATATTCCCCACTGACATCTCCTCATTTCGCAGAAGGCAGAGAATTTTCAAGCGTATGGGGTGGGACATAGATTTTAGTAATTTAGACATTGCATCAATTTGAGCATCTTCCACGGTGCTACCTCATAATAGTAAAAAAAAATAATTAAACCTGAGAGTATTGTACCCGTTCTTTTTTGGGGAAAAGAAACAGGTACAGTACTCCTGAAAGTGTTGCCATGCAGATATACATATACATATCTGGAAGGATTCTATTTTCCGGGCGAAGAAGGGCGAGAATTGAAAGAAAAGGCAGGAGCTGGTAGGCCAGGCGGTGGCTGCGCAGCAGTTCTCGTACCAAATAAATATGAATAATCGGTACAACAAACCCGAGTATTAACGATGCAGCAGAATTTGAATGAAGATATACATAGAGCCCTTGTTTGATGGTCAGCAGTGAAAGGAGGCCGGCAATAAACAGGGTGATACCAAACGTTATTTTTCTTCGAGAATGAAGTGGCAGATTGTTTAACAGATTCGTGAGCTCATTTTTGTTGGTTTCGGTGGCCAGCAATTTGAAAATAGCTCTTTTACTCTTATTTGTTTTGAGCAGAGATTTTATTTCTTTTTCCAGAGATTGTTGCATTTTATGAATGGTGGCGTTTAAGAAGCTCTTTTTTGTTGAGAAGAAATTTCTCAGGAAAAGTCTAACTCTATTGAAAAGTTAGCTTATCATTACTGGTTTTCAGAAGGAAAGAAAAGGAAAAAAAGAAATTCTTACATAACTAAAACTGATAGTCTCGACAATTTTTTTTTATTTGACAATCTTCTTGTAAAATGGGATATGCTAGGGCCTCCTAGGGCAATGTATCCCGTTAATCTGCGTAACTTTAAAATAGAAACTAAGCTGTCGAATTGTAAGCTATTATCAACATAATTGATAATAGCTTCCGGCTAACTGAGATAACCGATAACAGAATGGAGAATGCTTTTATGAGTTCGAGCGACGATAAAATCACAAGCCTGTTAAGTGAAGGACGAGTTTTTGAGCCACCAACCGAAGGTAGAGATTTGGCTGCCATCGGAAGTCTTGATGCGTATAAAAAAGAATACAAGAGATCCATGGATGATCCTGAAGGATACTGGGCAGAACGTGCTGAAGAGCTGGTTACCTGGGATAAGAAATGGGACACTGTGGTTGATGCCGATTATGACAAACCAGAGTTCAACTGGTTCAAAGGTGGCAAGCTAAATGTTTCGTATAACTGCCTTGATCGTCATCTTGAGAATGGTCGTCGTAATAAAGCTGCTCTGATTTGGCAGGGTGAGCCTGAGGAAGATGTAAAAGTTTATACTTATCAAATGCTGCACACTGAAGTGTGTCGTTTTGCTAATGTCTTAAAGAAAAAAGGTGTGAAGAAGGGTGATCGTGTTTCCATCTATCTTCCAATGATTCCCGAATTGTCCATTGCACTTCTTGCCTGTGCGCGAATTGGAGCAATGCATTCTGTTGTATTTGCAGGATTTTCTTCCATTGCATTGCAGAGTCGTATTCAGGATTGTGAAGCTAAAGTTTTAGTTACAGCTGATGCTGTTATTCGTGCAGGAAAAACCATTCCATTGAAACCAAATGCCGATGAAGCCTTAAGCGAATGTGATACCATCGAAAGTTGTATCGTTGTAAAACGTGGTGGGAACGATGTTTCCATGACTGAAGGTCGTGATACCTGGTGGAGTGATGAGGTGACAGCAGAAGGTATTGCTTCAACGTGTGACCCCGAATCCATGGATGCTGAGGATATCCTTTTTATTCTGTATACTTCAGGATCCACTGGCAAGCCAAAGGGTGTTGTTCATACAACCGGCGGGTATCTCACCTATGCCATGCATACCTGTCAGTATGTTTTTGATATGAAAGATGACGATGTGTACTGGTGTACCGCTGATATCGGCTGGGTTACCGGACACTCGTATATCCTTTATGGTCCCCTTGGACTCGGTGCTACTTCCATTATGTTTGAAGGTGTTCCAACCTATCCAGGGCCTGATCGTTTCTGGAAAATAGTCGAAAAGTTCCAGGTGAATACCTTCTATACTGCACCCACAGTAATTCGTGCGCTCATGCGTGATGGTGACGGACCTACCAAACGGTATGATCTTTCCAGCCTTCGTATTCTCGGCTCAGTTGGTGAGCCAATCAACCCTGAAGCGTGGATGTGGTACCACGTAAATATTGGAAAAGAGAAACTGCCCATCGTTGATACCTGGTGGCAAACTGAAACTGGTGGGATAATGATTTCACCTCTTCCTTATGCCACACCAACCAAGCCCGGATCAGCAAGTTTGCCGCTGCCTGGAATTGATGCTGCTATCTATAACGAAGAAGGGAATGAGGCCAGTGCCAATGAGGGGGGGCATCTTGTTATTCGTAAACCATGGCCGGGAATGCTTCGTGGTGTATTCGGCGATCCTGCACGCTACAAAAAAGCCTATTTCAGTCGATATGATAACACCTACGATCCCGAAGATGGTGCACGTAAGGATGATGATGGCTACTTCTGGATCATGGGGCGTCTTGATGATGTTGTAAATGTTTCAGGTCATCGTCTGGGAACAGCAGAGATAGAATCTGCTCTTGTTTCACATCCACAGATTGCAGAAGCTGCAGTTGTTGGTATGCCACATAAAATTAAAGGTCAGGCTGTTTATGCTTTTGTTACACCAAACACTGGTGTTGAACAGACAGACGAGTTGCTTGTCGAGCTCAGAATGCATGTTCGTAAAGAGATTGGCCCCATAGCAACACCTGATGCAATTCAGTTTGCGCCAGGTCTGCCAAAGACCAGAAGCGGTAAGATCATGCGTCGGGTACTTCGTAAGATTGCAGCCAATGATTTTAAGGATTTTGGTGATACCTCAACCCTTGCAGATCCTTCGGTTGTTGATGATCTGATTAATGGCAAGAAGGCCCTGGCAGGTAAATAGAAGGTATCTGTTATCATGAACAGTACAGTCCGAAAGAAACAGTTTTTAGACCTACGGACTACCATGTGAAGTGAAAAGCGGGGTTTTCCTTTAAGAAAACCCCGCTTTTTTTAGTGCCTTACTCCTGAAAAGCTGTAATAAAAAACAAGAAAATTGAAGTGTTTCAAACTCAAATTATTAGCATAAGCAACAGATAGCGAACGAAGAGAGACCTTCGAGGCACTTACTTGCGGTTTATCCGCGTTAGGATATGTTGAGGGAATTGGATGGCGAAGAGTAAAGATGTTCATGTTGTAGCACCTGAAATGGCAGTGGCCTTTTTCAGAGATATCATGCCGTTTAGTGCTTTGGATGATGCTACCCTTAATGATCTTGCCCGTCATTGTCGGGTAGACTTTTATCCGAAGGGAACTCGTCTTCTCACAGCGGGCGAAACGGATATTACACATCTTTATCTTATTCAACGTGGTGGGGTAAAGGCCTTTATCGAAGATGATCAGGGGGAAGTTACACTCAAGGATTTTCGCGGTGTCGGTGCCTATATCGGAGCCCTTGGAATTATTCGTGGTACCCCTGCAAACCTCAATATAGAGACTGTGGAAGACACGTTTTGTTTCTTGCTGCCGAGAGAAATTTTTATCAATCTTGTTGAGCAGAAACCTTCCTTTGCTCATTATTATCTGAAGAGTTTCTCTGAAAAAATTGTAAAGACTGCCTACAGTGAGCTTCGGCATCACAAGGTTTCAACGCGCAGTGGTGATGATCTGTATCTTTTTTCAGTAAGAGTTGGGGATCTTGTAAAAACCTTACGGAAGATCTCAAGTGAAACTTCCATTCAGGAAGCAGCAGCCAGTATGGCTGAGTTTCGAGTCGGGAGCCTTCTTGTTTTTGATCCGGCGGATGAAGAGAACATCGTGGGTATTGTTACAGACAGGGATTTTCGGAGCAAAGTTGTAGCAGCAGGACTTGATTACAAACTTCCCGTCAAAGAAATCATGACAGGTCCCGTGCAGAGCGTTCTTTCGCAATCACTCTGCTTCGATGTACTTTTGACGATGATGGCGACTTCCATCCATCACCTGGCTGTTGAGCGTCGTGGTCGGATTATTGGTGTGGTGACGTCCCATGATATTATGTTGTTGCAGGGCCATTCACCCTATTATCTTTTCAAAGAGATACGTGGCCAGCAGAAGATTCGTGGCTTGTACTCACTGGCTCAGAAGATTCCGGAAGTTATACGCAGTTTGATTCAAGAAGGGGCAAAGGCTGGTAACATTACTCAGATGATCGCGATTTTAAATGATCATATTCTCGAGAGAATGCTTACTCTTCTTGAAGATGAAATGGGACCACCGCCACTCGCATATTGTTGGTTGCTCATGGGGAGTGAGGGGCGCAGGGAACAGACCTTTAAGACGGATCAGGACAATGCGATTCTCTATGCTGACCCCGCAAATGAAGAAGAAAAAAATACTGCTGAAAAATATTTTAAGGAATTCGCGGTAAAAGCCATAGATCATCTGGTGAATTGCGGGTATCCGCTGTGTCCGGGTGAAATCATGGCCATCAACCCAAAATGGTGCCAGCCCCTTTCGGTCTGGAAAGGGTATTTCAGTAAATGGATAGACGCACCGGATCCGGCAGAACTCCTGAATGCTACAATCTTTTTTGACTTTCGTTCAGGTTTCGGCGATTACAAGCTGGCGCAGGAGTTACGGAATCATCTTAATGTAAAAGCACAAGAGAAAGATATGTTTCTTTTACATCTGGCCCGCCAGTGTATGGGGACGCGGGTACCACTTTCATTCTTTAAGAATTTTATTGTTAATAAGGATGGTGAGCATAAGCATCAACTCGATATTAAGCGTCAGGGCCTGACACCTTTTGTTAATTTTGCACGTGTTCTGGCTTTAAAGCATGGTATCAGTGAAACAAATACCTTAGCGAGATTAAAGGCCTTGTTGACTGATGAGTTTATTGGCCGTGATATATGGAAGCTTGCAAATGATGCATATGAGCTTCAGATGCAGCAGCGGCTTATACATCAATTGCGGCAGATCGAAGAGGGAACGTTACCGGACAATCACATTAATCCCGAACAGCTCTCAGAACTGGAACGAAAAATGCTGAAAGAGGCTTTTACCGTCATCGAACGTCTCTATTCCGTTCTGGAAAAAATATATCCGGTTGCCTGAAAATGATTAATTTATTCAATCTGGGAGGCTGGTTTGGGCCTACCGATCCGCTACTTCAGGAAAACAAAAAGTTTTTTACTGAGTTTGATCAGGGCAAGGCTCTATCTGAGTATACCTTTGTGGTGTGCGATACAGAACTTACGGGCTTGAATAAGAAGAAAGATGAATTGATTTCCATTGGTGCTGTGCAGATCAGGAATCTGCAAATTGATCTTTCAACTATGTTTCACTGTTTCATACGTCCTGAGAATATTGACCCTACTCAGGCAACTCTTGTTCATCGGATTACACCGGAGCAGCTTGAGTCTGCAGAACCCATTGAGAAAGTTCTGCCTAAATTTATAGAATACATTTATGGCAGTCTGCTTGTGGGGCATCATTTGCCGCTTGATATGCATTTTTTGAATAAGTCTACGAAAAAAGTCATGGGGGGGACACTGTCAAACCCCGGAGTTGACACCATGCGTATGGCACAAGGGTATAAACGTGTACAACTCGGGCATTACCATGAGCACAATCCACGTGAAATCAGTTACAATCTGGATGATTTAGGCCTTGAATATGACCTTCCAAGGTTTAAAGCCCATGACGCTCTGGAAGATGCTCTACAGACAGCCTACCTGTTTCTATATTTCATAAAGAAGTTCAGGAAAGGTGGGCTGGTAACGTTGAAGGATATTTTTCAATCGGGAAGAGTTGGAAGTTTCCGATATTAGGTAACATTATTATTAAATAGTTTTTTTTAGTTCCATTGTCCCGGCCAAAATCTCTTAAGATCCTTTGGCAGTAAGGCATTGACACTGATTGATGTAATGTGGTATGTTTCCAGCCTTTATTGGCAAAGGCTCGTTTAATTTTATTAAAGAGGAGAGAAAAGTATGAATGATGCTCAGAAGTATTGGCAGGCGAACATTCGATTAGTTATCGGATGTCTGATCGTCTGGTTCACGGTTTCATTTGGTTGTGGCATTTTGTTTGTGCACCAGCTGAATGCAATCACAATTTTAGGTGGTTATCCACTTGGTTTCTGGTTTGCCCAGCAAGGTTCTATCTATACCTTCGTGGCCCTGATCTTTTTCTACGCATGGCGTATGGGAAAGCTTGACCGTAAATTTAACGTCCACGAAGACTGATAGGAGAGTAAAGAATGACTAATCTACAAATGTGGACTTATGCTGTCGTTGGGGCAACTTTTGCCCTTTATATTTTTATTGCCATTAAGGCTCGTGCCTCTACAACCGGTGAGTTCTATGTTGCCGGTAAGGGTGTACATCCTGTCTTGAATGGTATGGCCACAGGTGCTGACTGGATGTCTGCCGCCTCATTTATTTCAATGGCCGGCCTCATAGCCTTCAAGGGCTATGATGCATCTGTCTATCTCATGGGCTGGACAGGTGGTTACTGTCTGCTTGCCATGCTACTTGCGCCCTATCTGCGTAAGTATGGAAAATTCACTGTACCGGAGTTTATTGGTGACAGGTTCTATTCTCAGACTGCACGCGTTGTGGCTGTTATCTGTTTGATCGTGGCCTCTCTAACCTACGTAATCGGTCAGATGAAGGGTATCGGTGTTGCTTTTTCCCGTTTCCTGGAGATTCCTTTTAACTATGGTCTTTTCCTTGGTATGGGAATCGTGTTTATTTACGCAGTTCTTGGCGGAATGAAAGGCGTTACTTACACCCAGATCGCTCAGTACTGTGTTTTGATTTTTGCATACACCGTGCCGGCAATTTTTATCTCTCTTCAACTGACAGGAGTTGCCCTACCTCAACTTGGCCTTGGCTCGATGATGTCTGATGGCTCGGGAATGTTCCTGCTGGAGAAAATGGATAAGACGCTAGTTGATCTAGGGTTTGCAGCCTATACGACGCAGAAGGGGAGCACGTTAAATATGTTTCTCCTCACCATGTCGCTGATGATTGGTACTGCAGGACTGCCCCATGTTATCACTCGTTTCTTCACAGTACCTAAGGTACGTGATGCACGTGCAACTGCTGGCTGGTCTCTGGTTTTTATCGCGATTCTGTACACCACCGCACCCGGTGTTGGTGCAATGGCTCGTCTGAATCTGATTAATACCATTCAGGCCGATTCCATTGCCCCTGATACCAGTCAAAATCTGAAAATTGACGCACTTCCTGCATGGTTTACCAACTGGGAAAAAACCGGACTCTTGAAATTTGAAGACAAGAACGGTGATGGACGAATTCAGTATGTTGGTAAAAATTATAAAGGTGTGGATGCGAATGGCAACAAGATTGAAAATGAAATGATCAAAGTTGATCGTGACATTATGGTTCTTGCCAATCCTGAGATTGCACAACTTCCCAACTGGGTAATTGCACTCGTTGCTGCCGGAGGAATTGCCGCAGCACTCTCAACGGCTGCCGGCCTGCTTCTTGCTATTTCTTCTGCGATTTCTCATGATATTGTAAAAGGTATTATTGCAAAAGACATTGATGATAAAACTGAGCTGATGGCAGGTCGTATTGCCATGGCTTGTGCCATTGTTGTGGCGGGGTATCTCGGATTGCATCCTCCCGGATTCGCAGCCCAGGTTGTGGCCTTGGCTTTTGGTTTGGCTGCATCTTCAATTTTCCCTGCTCTTATGATGGGAATTTTTGCAAAACGCGTTAATAATACTGGTGCTGTACTTGGTATGCTTTCAGGTCTTGGCATTACTCTTGTGTATATCTTCTGGTTTAAGGGTTGGTTCTTTATCCCTGGCACTGCCATGGCTGCTGATAATGCCTCCAATTGGATTCTTGGTATTTCTCCAGGTTCTTTTGGTGCAGTTGGCGCGCTGATCAACTTTGTTGTTGCTCTCACCGTTTCCAGCTTTACCGCACCACCACCAGAGCACATTCAGCATCTTGTTGAGGACATTCGTGTTCCAATGGGATCCAAAGGTGCTGTGGGCCATTAATACTCCATAGCATTAGGTAGTATATCTGTCTGATGACAGAGAAAAAGCATCCGTAATCTTTACGGATGCTTTTTTTTGGTTTATGGAAAGAAGACATATTTTGAAATAAAACTTGATAAACTCGTAAAAAGGTTAAAATCTCGATGGCTAAGTAAAAAGATTCATATGCGAGGCGCACATTTTTTCTTTAATTTCGGCGTACTAAGGTACGTTGAAATTAAACAAAAAATGTAGCAACGAAGCAGATGAAGAGTTTTTACGACGCCATCAAACTTGAATAAATATGACGATGTTAAAACCTGAAAATTGTTATCTTCATATAATTGACCCTCAGGAACGCTTGATGACCCAGATTCATGAAGCAGAGAGAGTAAATAGTACCATCTGTAAAATGGTTCATTGCGCAAAAATAATTGGGCTGCCAATTATTGCCAATACCCAGTATAAAAAGGGTTTGGGACCGTATGTTACAAGTCTTGCGGCGTTGCTGGCAGATGTACCAAGGCCAGACAAAACTGAATTTAATGCCTTGGCCAATCTTGAAACAGAGAAGTTGGTAACCAACCTGGCAACAGAAATTAATACAGCAATACTCGTCGGAGTTGAAACCCATATCTGTATCTATCAGACAGCCATGGGCTTACTGGAAAAAGGAATTACTCCCTGGATTGTTGCTGATGGTGTTTCCTCTCGCAGTAAATATAATTCCGAGTTAGGGCTTACTCGGCTGCAAGCGATAGGTGCTGCTGTCGGGCCGGCTGAAATGATCATCTATGAGTTACTGGCCCGTGCTGGAACAGATGTTTTTAAAGCTGTTTTGCCTCACATTATATAGAATACTTAAGCTAACGAATAAAGCTGCAAGTAAGACACTTAAAGAAAAGTAGCTGGGGAAATAATACAATCCAGCATTCTCATTCACACAGACAAAGAATCCAATCATGAAAGGAAAAGAAATTCGTACACGCTTTATCGAATATTTTGAAAAACACAATCACACCCGGGTGGAGAGCTCGTCCATGGTTCCACAGGATGATCCTACTTTACTCTTTGTAAATGCTGGAATGGTTCAGTTTAAAACGGTGTTTATGGGTGAAGAAGAACGGGATTACAATCGGGCTGTGACCAGCCAACGCTGCGTGCGTGCAGGCGGTAAACATAATGATCTTGAAAATGTGGGGTATACGGCACGGCATCACACCTTTTTTGAGATGCTGGGAAACTTTTCCTTTGGTGACTACTTCAAGAAAGATGCAATAGCCTTTGCCTGGGAATTTCTTGTGAAAGAGCTTGGAATTCCTGCAAATCAGCTCTGGGTTTCAGTCTTTGATGATGATGATGAAGCCTACGAGTTATGGGAGAAAGTTGAAGATCTTCCAAAAGGTCGCATCGTTCGCCTGGGAGAAAAAGATAATTTCTGGGCCATGGGCGACACTGGCCCCTGTGGGCCATGTTCTGAGATCCATATTGATCAGGGACGTGCTGCCGGGTGCGATCGCCCTGACTGTGCAGTTGGTTGTGATTGTGATCGTTTTCTTGAACTCTGGAACCTCGTTTTTATGCAGTTTAACCGCGCCGAAGATGGAAAAATGACTCCATTACCCAGGCCAAGTATAGACACCGGAATGGGCCTTGAGCGGGTGGCGGCAGTCCTGCAGGGAAAATTCAATAATTACGATACAGATCTTTTTCAGCCAATCATTCAGAAGCTGGAAGAATTATCGGGTCGGGAATATCTGGTAGATCAGGCGGATACAACGGCAATGCGAGTCATTGCGGATCATGCCCGGGCGACATCCTTTCTGGTGGCTGACGGCGTTTTACCGTCAAATGAAGGCCGTGGTTATGTGTTACGTCGGGTTATGCGTCGCGCCATCCGCTATGGTCGTAACCTTGGACTTACAAGACCTTTTATGGATGCAGTAACAGCTGTGGTAACTGACACCATGAAAGATGCCCATCCCCATCTCGAGGATTGTGCAGATCTTCTGGCCAAGGTTGTGAATAACGAGGAATTACGTTTTGGAGAAACCCTGGAACATGGTTTAAACATGCTGGATGAAGAGATCAAACGTCTCGGAGAAACAGGAGAGAAACTGATTCAGGGAGATTTCATATTTAAACTCTATGATACGTTTGGTTTTCCAGTGGATATCGTAAGAGATATTTCACTGGAGCGAGGTGTTGAGTTTGATAATGACGGTTTCGCGCAGGCCATGGACAAGCAGCGTTCTCAATCCCGGGCTTCCCGTAAGGGTGAGAATGTAAGACTTCTTGGAAAAGGAGTGAAAGAGCTCATCGCAAGTGGTAAGCAAAGCGAGTTTGTCGGATACGATACCCTTGTTTCAGAATCTGAAGTGTATGGACTTCTTGACGCCGAAGGAAATGTTGTTCAGGAGTTGGTAAAGGGAGCTGAAGGACAGCTGTTTGCGGGCTCCACACCTTTTTATGCAGAAGCTGGAGGGCAGGTAGGAGACAAGGGGCTTGTAAGCTGGCAAAATGGTGAGGCGGAAGTGTCTGGGACCATCGCAGAAGGTAAGGGTATTATTCTTCACAGGCTCAAGGTGGAAAAGGGGACTCTCAGTACAGGAGCTACTGTAAAGTTGAAGGTAACGATGGGGGAGCGCGGTGATTGCGCCTCTAATCACACTGCGACCCATCTGCTCCAGGCAGCATTAAAAGAACTCCTCGGGGATCATATTAAACAGGCAGGTTCACAGGTGACTCCCGATCGGCTGCGTTTTGACTTTACCCATTTTTCACAACTCTCTCTCGATGAGAGAGAAGCAGTTGAAAGGAGGGTGAATGAAAAGATCAGAGAAAATATCACAACCGATACAAAGGTACTGGATCGTGAGCAGGCCATCGAACAGGGGGCAACAGCCCTTTTTGGAGAAAAGTATGGCGAAAGTGTTCGTGTGGTAAGCCTCGGTGATTTTTCCAAGGAATTGTGTGGTGGAACCCATGTCTCTGCAACCGGTGGGATAGGCCAATTTCAGATAGTAACAGAGACTGGTATTGCAGCCGGTGTGCGAAGAATTGAGGCGGTAACAGGTCGAGCAGCCCAGGAAAGGGTGCAAAATCAGGCAAGACGGGAACATGATGTTTGTGAGTTTTTGAATGTGCAACCGGAAAATCTCATCGAAAGACTGGAAGTCATGGCAGCAAACAACAAACGTCTTGAGAAACAGGTGGCTGATCTTTCAACCCAACTTGCAACATCGGACCTGGGTGAACTCCTTTCAACTGCAAAAGAAATTGATGGTGTAAAGGTCGTGGCGGCGGTGATTCCATTGGATAGTCCAAAGACATTACGTGAAGTAGGGGATAAATTGCGTGATGACATGGAAAGTGGTGTGGCAGTGCTTGGTGGTGAGATAAATTCCAAAGCAGCACTCCTTGCCATTGTGTCCAAAGATCTTACTAAAAGAATCAAAGCGGGAGACCTCATTAATAAAGTGGCTGCAACAGTTGGTGGTAAGGGGGGAGGAAGGCCGGACATGGCGCAGGCAGGAGGAAATATGCCGGATAAGTTGAGTGAAGCTATTTCCGCAGTTTATGAGCATGTACAAACATTACTGAAGTAAAAAAATCAAACTTCAATATTGCAGGAAAAGTGAATTAAAATGAGTGATTGTGTAAAAAACGGGCAATAAAATACAAGATAAAAAGCAGCTATAAATCTTATAAAAAAGTTGACAGTCCAGTGTATATGCGGTACAACCGTTTTTCGTGTTGTGAATCACCATTCATTTTTGGGCGATTTTTTCAAATTATCTTAGTTAATCAGGAGTAGACAAAATGGTTTCAATGGATATTACCCTGTTCCTTCAGATCGCGAATGCTTTCGTTCTGATGTTTCTTCTTAATGGAATAATCTACAAGCCTGTCTTGAAGATATTGAAGGAAAGGAAAGTAAAGTTACAAGGCATGCGTGATGATGTGACAAAATACGAAGATAATGCCCGCAGACGCCAGGAAGAAGTAGACAAAAAGATGCATGCGGCCTCTACTCAGGCCAAGGCTGCCCTTGATAATGCGCGAGCTGGAGCGAAAGCTGCAGGTGAAGAAAAGCTTGCTGCGATAAAGGCTGAAGCCGATACTGAAAAAGATAAACAGCTGGCAGCAGTGAAAACTCAGTTCGATTCTGCTCGTAAAGAGCTGGAAGCTGGACTTGAAGGTTTTGCAACTGCCATGGCAGGAAAAATTTTGGGAAGGAGTCTGTAAGGATGATGGGAATGAAACGAATTATCGGGAAAAGTGCAGTAGTCGCGCTGATCTTGTGGTTTGCCCTGGCAGCAGGAAGTGCCTGGGCTTCTAATCAGGGCGGTCATGCGGCACCTGCTGCTGAGACACATGCAGTAGCTGACACACACGCTGCACCGGCAGATGCACACGCTGTTGTCGATGCACATGGTGCCGCCGCAGTTGATGAACATGCGGCGGTAGCAGCAGAGCATGGAGCGACAGCTGGTGAACATGGTGGTGCTCATGTGAGTAACAGTCTGTCGCCAGCAAAGTTAAAGGATTTGGGCTTCAGGGTGATGAACTTCTTCGTCCTGCTTGTTATCCTGGTGAAATTTGGTGCCAAACCAATTGCCAGTGGATTAAGTGCACGTCGCAATCAGATCAAAGACGAGATCAATGATCTCGAAGCGAAAAAAGCAGATGCTGAGGTAGCATATAAAGAGTTTTCCGCAAAACTTGAATCTGTAGAAAAGGACGTGGATACTGTAGTCGAAAAGGCGGTGGCGCAGGCTGAAATCGAAAAAGTCAGAATCCTTGATGCTGCAGAAAAATCTGCCGAAGATATCAAGCGTGCAGCTGAGATGGCAATTGCCAATGAGGTTACAGCTGCAAAACGTGCTCTTAAAGTAGAAGTTACTGAGCAGGCTGCGGTAATGGCTGAGGAGTTAATCATTAAGAACCTGACAGCTGATGATCAGGTCAAGATTATCGAAGATTACTTAGACAAAGTAGGAGCCGTCCAGTGAAACAGATAATCTTAGCAAGACGATATGCAAAAGCACTTTTCGCTGTCTGTAAGGAAAACGGAAACTTTGATGAGTACAATGATGCTCTTCAGGGATTGAATGGGGTGTTTGCTTCCGACCCGAGTCTGGCAGATGCTTTAACAAACCCGCTTTATCCAATGGATGTGCGTGAAAAGGTAATGGAAGGAATTGTTGCTTCCATGGGTGTTGATAAAGTTATGGGCAATTTTCTCAACCTGCTGGTGGAGAAAAAGCGCGCTGATGTTCTTCCTGATATAGCAGAAGAATTTCAGATCATGGTTGATGAAGAAAAAAATGTCAGCCATGGTACCGTAGTCTCAGCAGTAGAATTGAGTAAGGAATTGCAGGCCAAAGTGCAGGCAACATTAGAAAAGCTTACTGGCAAGACAGTGGAACTGACTACCAGTGTAGATCCTTCAATTATTGGTGGAGTTATTGCCAAGGTTGGAGATCTTGAATTAGACGGAAGTATCAGAACACAACTTGCGAGTTTAAAAGATTCCATTAAGGGGAGAGAGTAGAAATGCAAATCAAAGCCGAAGAAATCAGTCAGATTATAAAAGATCAGATTGGTGAGTACGAAACCAGTATTGACCTGAATGAGACCGGTACCGTCATCTCCGTTGGTGATGGTATTGCACGTGTTTACGGAGTGCAGAATTGTATGGCCATGGAGCTTCTTGAATTTCCAGGTGGCATTATGGGCCTTGCACTTAACCTTGAGGAAGACAATGTTGGTTGTGCTGTCCTTGGTTCTGTTACAAAAATTAAAGAGGGTGACCTGGTAAAACGTACTGGTAAAATTGCTGAGGTTCCAGTTGGACCTGAGATGGAAGGCCGTGTTGTCGATGGTATCGGTTTCCCAATTGATGGACAGGGTGACATTAATGCTGCTCTTTCCGCTAAAATCGAAGTTCTGGCTCCCGGTGTTATTGCACGTAAGGGTGTTCATGAACCATGTTATACTGGTGCTAAAGCCGTTGATGCTATGACCCCAGTTGGTCGTGGACAGCGTGAGCTGATAATTGGAGATCGCCAGATTGGTAAAACTGCTCTTTGTGTCGATGCAATCATTGCCCAGAAAGAAACTGACGTACATTGTATTTACGTAGCTGTTGGCCAGAAAAAATCCACCGTTGCACTCGTTGTTGAAGCATTGAGAAAGCATGGTGCCATGGAATACACAACAGTTGTTGCAGCTTGTGCCTCTGATCCTGCTCCAATGCAGTACATTGCACCATTTGCTGGAACCTCCATGGGTGAGTATTTCCGTGATAACGGCCAGCATGCACTCATCGTATACGATGATCTTTCAAAACAGGCTGTTGCTTATCGTGAACTTTCACTTCTTCTTCGTCGCCCACCTGGACGTGAAGCGTATCCTGGTGATATTTTCTTTAACCATTCCCGTCTCCTTGAGCGTTCTTCCAAGGTAAACGATGAGCTTGGTGCTGGTTCTCTTACTGCACTTCCAATCATTGAGACCCAGGCTGGTGATGTTTCTGCTTTTATTCCTACAAACGTTATTTCAATTACAGATGGTCAGGTTTACCTTGAACCAAATCTGTTCTTCTCTGGTGTTCGTCCAGCCATTAACGTTGGTCTGTCAGTATCCCGTGTTGGTGGTGCTGCTCAGGTTAAGGCTATGAAGCAGGTTGCTGGTACTCTTCGTCTGGATCTTGCCCAGTTTCGTGAATTGGCTGCTTTTGCTGCATTTGGTTCCGATCTTGATGCGGCAACCCAGGCACAGCTTACCCGTGGCGAGCGTCTTGTTGAGATCCTGAAACAACCTCAATATGCTCCTCTTTCAATGGAGAAGCAGGTTACAATTCTTTATGCTGGTGCTAACGGATATCTTGATTCGCTTCCAATTGATACCATGAGGGATTATGAAACCGAGATGTATAGCTATATCGAGTCCAATGATCCTTCTATCTTTGCAGATTTGAAAGAGCAGGAGGAGTTCACCGATGCCATTAAAGACAAACTGAACAAAGCACTCGATGCTTTCGGTGATACTTTTAAGGCAACCAAGGGTCTCAAATAATTAAGGGAGACTTGATATGCCAAGTTTAAAAGACGTACAAGATAAGATCGTAGGTGTCAAAAAGACATCTCAGATTACATCAGCCATGAACATGGTCGCCTCTGCAAAGTTGCGTGGCGCTCAGGAGAAAATGGAAAACTTTGAACCTTATGCGAATAAGTTCAATGAAACAATGTCTACGCTCTCAGGTGGTGGTAACACTGACCAGTTCCCCCTTATGGAAGTAAGGGATGTGAAAAATGTGGAATTAGTTGTTATTACCTCTGATCGCGGGCTTTGTGGATCCTTTAACTCCAACATTATACAACTTGCAGAAAAGAAAATTCGAGAGTACGAAGCTGAAGGGAAAAATATCAGCATCGTTTGTGTTGGAAAAAAAGCATTTCAGCTCTTGAAAAAAACCGGTAACGTCCGTGCACAATTCACTGACATCATGTCTGATTTCCAGATGTTCAATGCCCGAGAAATTGCCCAGGATGTTGCAACCCAATTCACAAATGGCGAGACTGATAAAGTAGAAGTTATTTACGGACATTTTCAATCAGTTGCTATTCAAAAACCAGTTGTCCAGGATATGCTTCCAATTACTCCATCAGAGACTGATGGAGAGAGTGAAACAGAAACTCAGGCAGTTGGTGATTACATCTATGAACCTTCAACGGAAGAAATCATGGATGTTATGCAGCCATTGTATCTGAATGTAATTATATATAACGCAATGCTCCAGGTTGGTGCATCCGAGCACGCCGCTCGTATGACTGCCATGGATAACGCAACTAACGCATGTAAGGATATTGTTAGCGACCTTACCCTTGTTTATAACAAGGCAAGGCAGGCAGCAGTTACCGGTGAACTGATGGATATCGTTGGTGGCGCCGAGGCCCTGAAGGGATAATAACCATACGCAAATTTTCTTTTTTAATACTTTGAGGAGGGAGATATCCCGATGAGTGATCAAAACGTAGGAAAAATAACTAGAGTAATTGGCCCCGTTGTCGATGTTGAATTCGAGGCCGGTAAACTGCCAAAAATCCTGGATGCTCTTTTTGTATCCAACCCAGGTATTGATGATGTAGAGGACAACCTTGTAATTGAAGTTGCTCAGCATCTTGGTGACAACTCAGTACGCTGCATTGCCATGGACGCAACAGATGGTCTTGTTCGTGGTATGGAGGCTCGTGACTCTGAGCAACCAATCACAATTCCAGTTGGTGAGCCAGCACTTGGCCGCATCATGAATGTTGTTGGACGTTCTGTTGATGGAATGGGTGATATAGCATCTGACAAAAAGATGCCAATTCACCGTGAAGCTCCTGATTTCACCGATCTTGACACTGAGGTTCGTGTTCTTGCAACAGGGATTAAAGTAATCGATCTCCTTGTACCATTCCCAATGGGTGGAAAAATGGGACTGTTCGGTGGTGCTGGTTGTGGTAAAACAGTTATTATGATGGAGATGGTTAACAACATCGCCATGCATCATGGTGGAATTTCAGTATTCTGCGGTGTTGGTGAGCGTACTCGTGAAGGAAACGATCTTTACAACGAAATGAAAGAGTCCGGCGTACTTCCAAAGGCCGCTCTTGTTTATGGTCAGATGACTGAACCTCCAGGGGCCCGTTCTCGTGTTGCTCTTACTGGACTGACAGCTGCTGAGTACTTTCGAGATGAAGAGGGACAGGATGTTCTCTTCTTCGTAGATAATATCTTCCGTTTCACCCAGGCCGGTTCTGAGGTTTCCGCCCTTCTTGGTCGTATTCCTTCAGCTGTTGGTTATCAGCCAACACTTGCTACAGATCTTGGTGGACTTCAGGAACGTATTACATCAACAACCAAAGGATCTATTACCGCTGTACAGTGTGTTTATGTACCTGCGGATGATCTTACAGATCCTGCTCCTGCTACCACATTTGCTCACCTTGACGGAACTGTTGTTCTTTCTCGTCAGATTGCAGAACTTGGTATCTACCCAGCTGTTGATCCACTCGATTCAACCTCGCGTATTCTTGATCCCAATGTTGTTGGTCAGGAACACTATGATGTTGCTCGTGGCGTTCAGATTGCCCTGCAGAAATATAAAGATCTTCAGGACATCATTGCTATTCTCGGTATGGATGAACTTTCAGAAGAAGATCAGTTACTCGTTGGTCGTGCACGTAAAATGCAGCGTTTCCTTTCTCAGCCTTTCACAGTTGCTGAGGTTTTCACTGGTATGCCTGGTAAATTTGTTCCTGTTGAAGATACCGTTGCCGGCTTTAAGGAAATCCTTGAAGGAAAGCATGATGAAATGTCTGAAAACTCAGTTTACATGGTCGGTTCCATTGCTGAAGCTCTTGAGAAGGAAGCAAAAGCCGCATAAGTTAACTGATAAGCAAACGAGGATATACAATGGCACAACAAATACATTTAGAAGTAGTAACTCCAGCTGGAGCTGTGGTTAGCGAGGATGTCGATATCGTTAACGCCCCCGGTTATGGTGGTGACTTTGGTGTGTTGGCCAATCATGCTCCTTTCCTCTCGACTATTAAAATCGGACTCCTTACTTACGAAAAAGGAAATGAACGGAAAAGTTTGATGATTAGTGGTGGCTTCTCTGAAGTCTCCAATAATAAAATCACTTTTCTTGTTGAAAGTGCCGAGGAAGGTAGTCAGATTGATGTGGATAGAGCTATGAAGGCTAAAGAGAGGGCAGAAAAACGCCTTTCTCAAGCTGCAGCGCAAGATGATAATTTTAATACTGTACGAGCAGAAGCTGCTCTGCAACGCGCACTGGCACGACTCAAAGCATCTAAGGTTGCTTGAATTAAGTAACTGCTTGTAGTAATTTAAGGTCGTCCTTCGGGACGACCTTTTTTTTTACTTTTTTATATCAATAAAATTGATACCGACAATCTATAATTTTGAGGAGTAAAAATGAAAGCAAAAGAACGTATGGGAATTGCACGGCAGATGCCGGTGGAACTCACTCCTTCAGAACGTATTCAAAATTTCGATGAAATTGTATCCGGCTATAATGAGTTTACAGCAATCCTTGAAGCTGAACGCTGTCTTCAATGCAAAAAACCTACCTGCATCAAAGGATGTCCAATTCACAATAATATCCCTGCTTTTATTGCCCTCCTCCGTGAAAAGAAATTTGAAGAGGCCTATTGGAAGATTCGTGAGACGTCGTCAATACCCGCTATCTGTTCGCGAGTCTGTCCACATGAATTTCAATGTGAGGGATCCTGCATTCGCGGAAAAGGTAAAGGGCAATCTGTGGCAATTGGGATGCTTGAACGATACATCGTCGACTGGATGGTTAAAAATAATAAGCCAATGCATAATCAATGCTCCATTCCAGGAAGGAAAAAAGTAGCCATCATTGGATCAGGACCTGCTGGAATGACTGTGGCCTACTGGCTTGCACATAAAGGTATCCCCTGTACAATTTTTGAATCCTTAGATGTTTATGGAGGAATGTTAACAGTTGGTATTCCTGCATTTCGCTTACCTAGAAAAATTATAAATGCAGAATTTGAAGCTCTGAAGAGCTGTGGAGTTACCCTGGAACATGGAGTTACCATTGGAAAGGATAAGACTATTCAAGATCTTAGAGATGATGGCTACGATGCTATTTTTAATGGGGTAGGCGCCCATGCAAGTCGTAAACTTGGGCTTGAGAATGAAGAAAGCACCGCTGGTGTCTTTCACGGAGTGGATTATCTGAGACGGATTAATCTAGGGGAAAAACTTGACCTTGGTTCAAAAGTTGTTGTTGTTGGTGGTGGAAATGTTGCCATTGATGTTGCACGAACAGCTTTACGTCTTAATTCGAAAGAAGTTTTTATCCTTTATAGAAGAAGTCGTGAAGAAATGCCTGCCTCTGTCGCCGAAATTCATCACCTTGAAGAAGAGGGCGTTCGCATCGAATTTCTTGCTGCCCCCATAAAAATTCATTCAAAAGATGGTAAACTCACCAAGGTCGAATGTGTTCGAATGGAACTTGGTGAACCTGATGAATCCGGGCGTCGTCGTCCTGTGATTCAGGACGGGTCAAATTTTATGATAGAAGCTGATTCCATTGTTCCTGCCATTAGCCAGAATGTCGACCATACGGTTGATCAAGGGATAGAAATTGATCTCATGTCCTGGGGAACATATCATACTGATCCTAAAACTCTGCAAACTTCACTCGAATATATGTTTGCTGGTGGCGACAATGTTCTTGGCCCACAGACAGCTGCCAAGGCGGTTTATCAGGGAAAAGTTGCCGCAGAATCAATAGAGTGTTATATAAATGGACAGGATTTAAAAGAAGATAGGGAGTTTCTCTGCGACCAAATTGATTGGTAGGTCGTACATGCCATAAGAAATGTCCCATTGTGTGATCTTAATAATCGTTACATGTGTGCTGTAGTGGAGTGGATATAGCTTTGGATACCTTCTTCTATATCATTGGCAATAATATCAAGAAAAGAGTCGTTATCGAGATTTTTTGAATCACTTTTGTTTGTGATAAAGGCAATTTCAATCAGAATGGCTGGCATTTCAGCACCAATCAACACATAAAATGGTGCTTGTTTAATTCCAAGATCCTTGAAGTTTTTCTTCTGCACATTTTCAATACCATTACTAAGTGAGTTGTGAACAAATCCTGCTAAGCGTGAGGACTCATGGATCTTAGAATTTTTCATAATATCTGAAAGTATGTCTTCGAGATCACTCATCTGGTGTGTAGATGTTGAGTTCTCAAAAGCCGCAACTCTCATTGCTTCAGCATTTGTTGATAGATTCAGATAGTAGGTTTCAAGCCCATGAACTTTTGGCGATGGGTGAGCATTGATGTGTAAGGAAATAAAGAGATCTGCTTCATTTGTGTTTGCAATTGCTGTGCGTTCTTCTAGGGAGATAAATTCATCCTTATCTCTTGTTAGAATAACTTTTGCACCGGTTTTCTTTTCAAGGATTGCCGTAAGCTTTTTGGCAACATTTAGGACGATATTCTTTTCTTTTAAGCCAAAGGCTGATGCACCAGGGTCCTTTCCCCCATGCCCTGGATCTATAACTATTTTTCGGACACCAAGGCCAAGTTGTTGTGCAAGGGATAACTTTTTTCCTTTAATTTGTTCTTCAGAAACGATGGAATTACTTCGGTGGATTCTTCCGTTCTGAGCGTCTGTTTTTATTTTCTTGAAATCCTCTAGTACAATTATGGTTGTTGCAATGTCGGCAACAGAAGTGTCATCTATGCTCTGATCTTCTTTGGAGACAGGGACTTCAAATTGAGATGGTGGCTGTGGTTTTGTTTTCCCGGGCTTTTTCAGGGCTAGATTCGCAGTGCCGCGCACATCAATAATTACCCGAAAAGGATCGGGCAGACTATAAATTTTATAGTCAGAAATGGTTTCGATATCGAGAACCACACGAACAACTTCAGGTGTAAACTGACCTGTTCGTATCTGTTGTAAAAGCCCATCTTCTATTGGAACAGGAGAACGGTACTTAGGGTCAATATATGATTCTTGAAAATCAAGATAGAGTCTTCGTGGCTTGTTCCCGTCTTTTTCAAGTAGCCTTTCGCTATAACGGACAGGACCTGAAGCATTGATAACAACTCTGGTATAATTGTCAGAAGACCAATACTTTACAGGCAGTACATTGGTGAGGTTTTTTAGATACGTACGCTTAAGCATGGCAGCGGGTAATGGTATGCCATTTTCTTTTGATAATGCTTTTAATTGGTCAGAAGCGTGAGCATACATATCCCCATTTTTATAATCAGCTATGATACGAGTATAACTTTCAGCAGCTTTTTGGGGGTTCTTGGTTTTCTGTAAATAAAGATTGCCAACGGCCAGGAGTGCATCATCAGCAAGGCTGTTTTCAGGAAAAAGATCTGAAACATCACGGTAATACGATATGGATTCCTGGAGATCCTCAGCTTTTTCGAAACGAGCATACATTTTGGCATATATGCGACCAAGCATATAGAGACTTGGTGCAGCAAAATCAGATTTCGGACCGGATAGATAGATTTTTCTGAACGTTCGAACACCATTGAGCCAATTTTTCCGTGAATTTTTGAGACTGTCATTGGTATGGAGTTCGTTGTAATAAAATTTGGCCTGTTTGTATCTCTGTTCAAGACTTACATAATCAGTTGGAAGGTTTTTCGTTTCTCCGGCAGTACAAAAGGCTGCGTCAAGCGGAACAAGAAGTAGAAGATAAAAAACAAATATGGAAAAAGATCTTAGCATTATAACTTGTTAGGAAAAAATCAGCTGAAAATGACAGGAAAAGTTCAGATCTAAGATCTAACGCAGATAACCTGCAAGTAAGTGCCTTGTTACTATCCGTAACGTATTGACCTTATAGCACTCTCATATATTCTTGTTTTTTAATACAGTTGTTCAGGAGTAAGGCACTAAATATATCAAATCAATCATCTATTTAAAGAAGTATACCTAAAACGTCAAACGAAGGCAAAAGAAAAGGTACTTTGGTGCCTTACTCCGTGATTCCTGCAATAAAAAACAAGCTCCTAGGGAAGGTTAATTCCCATTGAAATTTTCGAAGATGAAAGAATCTTTCCGAAAAAATGGCAAGGAATGTTATGATTTCAGTAGGTTCAAGAGTTCGTACACAACGTCTAGTGCCTGTCGGGGGCTTAATTCGTCAGCATTTAACTCAGAAAGATATTTGCGAATAGTATCGTTTGCTGGATGTGAAAATAACGAAAGCTGGTTCGGATGGGTTTTTAGGCGTGCTTTTTTACGTTTTTTACTTTTTGCAATGGTCGGGCTGCCATCCTGGCTAAACTCACCTTGCTCAATATTTTTAAGGATTTCTCCGGCACGCTGCACGACTCGGTCAGGCACACCAGCAAGTCCTGCAACCTGGATTCCATAAGAACGGTTGGTACCACCCTTAACAAGCTTATGCAGAAAAATTATAGTATCGTTCCATTCTCTGACAGCGATTGAATAGTTTCGAACACGTTCTTCGGTTTTTGCAAGATCGGTGAGCTCGTGGTAGTGGGTTGCAAAGAGGGTTTTGACACCTTTGTTGTTTTTTTGAACCAGATCCTCAGCCACCGCCCATGCAATTGCCAGTCCGTCAAAAGTTGAGGTCCCCCGGCCAATTTCATCAAGGATTACTAAACTTTTTTCTGTGGCATTATTGAGAATATTAGCAGTTTCATTCATCTCCACCATAAATGTTGACTGGCCACGTCTGAGGTCATCCATGGCTCCAACCCGTGTGAAAATTCGATCAACAACTCCAACGGTTGCAGATTCTGCTGGAACAAAAGAGCCCATTTGTGCCATGAGAACAATGAGTGCAGTCTGCCGCAGGATGGTGGATTTCCCAGCCATATTTGGCCCTGTGATGATGAGAACTTCTTCTGTCTCCTGATTCAGGTGCACATCATTAGGAACAAACTTGCCACTTGGCAGCGATTGTTCAATTACCGGGTGCCTACCTTCAATGATAGTAATAATCTCCCCATCAGTTACTTTAGGCTTATGATATCGATTGCGTTGCGCAACTTCTGCAAGACATACGAGAAAATCCACCTTTGCAAGGTGCTGTGCGCTCTGTAGTAATCGCGAGCTCTCAGCTCCAAGTTTAGTGCGTATTTCAGTGAATAACTGGTACTCGAGTTCAAGCCTTCTGTCCTGTGCTCCTAAAACTTTTGATTCAAATTCTTTCAGTTCAGGAGTAATAAATCGTTCGGCATTAACGAGTGTTTGTTTGCGGATATAGCTGTCCGGAACATTCTCTGACTGGAGTCTGCTTACTTCAATAAAATATCCAAACACCTTGTTGAATCCAACTTTTAATTTGCTTATTCCAGTTGCAGCTCTCTCCTGTGCCTCAAGATCAAGAATTAGTTGTTTGCCATGACGTTGCATATGAACCAGTTCGTCCAGTTCCTCATTATAGCCAGGTTTTATGAGCCTTCCTTCACGGAGGGTGACAGGGGCTTCTTCGTTAATAGTCTTTTCCAGCAGCTGGTAGAGGTCATCAAGTATATCAAGGCTGTTTCCAATATCTCTGATGTCAGCAGCTTCGCACTGAAGAAGCAGTTCTTTAACGGCAGGGAGCTTTGCAAGGGACTGCTTTAACGCCAGCATGTCACGTCCATTTCCATTGCCGAGCACCATGCGGCTGTTCAGTCTTTCAACGTCATAGATTGCTGCGAGTTGTTCCCTAAAGCTGCTTCTAATGGATGGGTGCGTGTGGAGAAAGTGCACAGCATCAAGCCGACCGTTGATGTACCCCACATCCTGAAGAGGAAAAAGAATTTCCTGCTTAAGCATTCTTGCACCCATCGGAGTACAGGTGTGGTCAAGTACTGAGAGGAGTGAACCTTCACGGTGGCTGCCGATAATGGTTTGGGTGAGCTCGAGGTTGCGTCTCGACGAATCATCAATTTGCAAAATATTGGCAAGGTCAATGGGCGTGAGCTTTTCAATATGACCAATATTGCTTTTTTGGGTATCGACAATGTATTCCAGGAGCGCACCTGCTGCAATGATACCCTGTTTGAATGTGCTGCAACCAAATCCAGCAAGGCTGGTGACCTTGAAATGTTCAATGAGCTGTTCCTCGCAAGTCCCAAAGTGGAACTGGCTGGAAGGGCGTTTTGTGATGCATAGCCCGGGCAGAAGTGTTCGGGCACTATCCACAAGATTTGCAAGGTTTTCAGAATCTTTTTCATTTATGAGCAGTTCTGCAGGTGTCATACGGGTGAGCTGGTCAAGAATGATCTCAGCATGCTCGCCCTGATCCGCAAATTCCCCAATCAGAAAGGCACCGGTGGAAAGATCAAGAAAACTTATCCCGTAGAGCGTGTCGTTTCCCCGTTCTTTACGATTCAGTGCTGCCACATAGAGATTATCTTTGGCATCTAAAATCTGCGAGTCTGTAACCACGCCGGGTGAGATAATGCGAACGACTTCCCGACGAACGATTCCCTTGGCCTCACTCGGATTCTCTGTCTGTTCACAGATGGCCACTCGCTTACCCGCTTTAACCAGTTTTGCAAGGTAGTTTGTGGCAGCATGGTAAGGAATGCCGCACATTGGTACCTGGTTGGCAGGATTCTTTTTATTGCGTGCTGTGAGGGTAATACCTAGAATTTTGGAAGCAGTGACAGCGTCGTCATAGAACATTTCATAAAAGTCACCCATGCGATAAAAAAGAATAGTATCCTGATGTTGCTCCTTTATCTCAAGGTACTGCTGGAGCATGGGGGTGAGTTTTGCTACTTTTGTCATGGTAATTTTGTTTTAACTGTTGGTCTCTGTCAGAAGTGCCTGGAAAGGAGGCAGGAGCTTGTCAAAGGTTTTAAGGATGTGTTCAGGTATGGTACGTACTTCTGCAAGTACTGTCATAAAGTTATGGTCATCTTCCCAGCGGGGAACAATATGAAAGTGGAGGTGCTCTGCAATCCCCGCTCCGGCAACTTTCCCGAGATTACATCCCACATTGAACCCATCTGCCTGTAATTCCTCACGCAAAATATGGGTGGCCTTTGTGATCATTCCCATGAGTTTTGCTTGCTCTGAACTTGAGAGTTCTGTAATGCATGCAATATGTCTAATTGGGGCAATTAGTAGATGTCCATTGGTGTAAGGAAATCTGTTTAAAAGAACCACATTTGCATGGTCTCGAAAGAGGAGCAGCAGGTCTTTATCAAAAGAAACGGAACCTGATGGCTCAAAAAGACAGCCTGACACTTTTTCAGCCTTTCCTTCCACATGTTCCATACGCCAGGGTGTCATTAATGTTTTCATACTCTCACCTCGCTTAACATATGGAGAGATGCTTTAAGGCCATTCGGGTTTGTGGTGAGGATGGCATAACTTCCCTGTGCACCATATCGCCCGGTGGATGCAAATGATCCTGGATTAATAAAAAGTGTTTTTGCAAAAACATGATTTACGGCGATGTGGGTGTGCCCATAAATAATACAGTCAGCGCCTGGAAACAGGTTCCACATTCGTTCCTCGATGTTGTGTCTGTTACCGGCTCCGTGACAGAGGCCAATGTTGTACCCGTCAATGGAAATCATTTTATCTGCGGGCAGGGTGTGGTAAGAGGAGCTGTCACACATATTACCGTGTACCGCATGGATCTCTTTACCCTTAAAAGCTTCAAGAATAGACACCTCTGTCAGATCACCTGCGTGGAGGATGATCGAACAGTCCTTAAACGCGTGTTGGGCCTGATCCGTAAACCATGGAGTAGGATTGTTTAGATGGGTATCTGAAAGGATTCCGATAGTGGTCATGCTGATGCTTTCTCCAGAAAACTGAAGTAGGGGACTGACGCGGCTAAACCGCAAGTAAGTGCCTAGATATAATGGTTAACACAAGAGAATAGACCTGCCTACCTTGCTAACGTGGGTTATGTTGAAAGCAATAACACTCAACTCAGAGCCAAAATCAAGGAGGCAGGTCATGGAAAAACAATAAAATATATCGGCTTAGATGTCCACAAAAAGT
>CAMZLK010000060.1 GCA_947311475.1 uncultured Desulfocapsa sp. | reverse complement strand
TTTTTACGAGTCCATCAATAATTATAAAATATAAGAGGGAGATTGCTATGGGTAACAGTGCAGAATATGCGAAGCTTCTTGAAATTGGTCGGCCACCTAATATAAAAAAAATATTTCCAAATTCACAGGCCTTGCTGGTGAGTGGAAAAGTTATTGATAGGGCCATGGTTGCCAAAGGTAGTGCGATGACCATGGCTGCCAACGGGAGAAATATTTTTGTTATTCGTGGTGCATTGCTTGCTGCGCAGAGGGCCAACAGCGCAATTATTATTGAGATAGCCCGTTCAGAGGGCGGTGCCACGCCATATTGTCCAGTCAGTCTTTGGAATATGGCAATGATTACAGACACTCTCTGCAATGAGTTAAGTATAACCATTCCAGTGGCCATCCATGCTGATCATTACGGCATTAAGCAGCAAAGTGATCTTGCTGCGGCAAAAGTTGAAATCCCATCAATTTTTGATGCAGGTATCACTTCCATTGCCGTTGATGCGTCCCATATGCTTGACGATAAAAATTTACTGGCAAATATTGAGTTGAACAGTTGTATTCCATCCTGGGCCGGGCTTGAAACTGAAGTAGGTGAAATCAAGGGTGAACAGGGACTGTCCACCGTGGATGATGCTTCCTTTTTAATTAAGGGGTTGAATGCACATGGGATTTGCGCCGATTGGATAGCGTTGAATAATGGTAGCATTCATGGTCTTGAAGCATCAGGTCAAGGGATCCAGGTTGGTCTCACCGGTGAAATTCATAGGGCACTTGCGCTATATGGAACATCTGGTGCCCAGCATGGTACCTCCGGAAACAGTACGGAAAGGCTGCGCGCCATCTGTCAGGAGACAGCCACAACGAAGGCCAATGTCGCAACTGCCTTGCAGATGGTCTCATGGGGCGTTGAGGTGAATGATTATGGTAATGCCATCACTGATGAGAATGGAAATTTTAAGAAGGTAAAGGGGGAAGGCGTAACATCTGAAATGTGGGCTCAAATGGTGGCGTATGCAGCTGAACAGGGCTGGCAAGGTGGGAATATTAAATGGTTGAACCTCCCCTTTGAAAACAAACTTTTGGGGCAGGCAAGAGAAATTCGCGAACGTATGAGTAAGCGGGTTGAAGATTTTGTTTATGGAATGCTTGTTGATGTTTTTAATGCTGGCGACTCTGCAGATTTTGCAAAAGAGGCAATTCTTCAGGCTGGTTCCCATGACCTTGGTCCTAAAACAGGACGTATAGAAGATCCAGAAGACTGGACGAAAGAAAAAATTATAGCACGGGCTGCAGAGCTCGATACAGACAAAGGACCGGAAGGGGATTTTGATGACTGATGGAAGTGTAAAAATGAAGAAGATTCTAGTTACAGGAACAGCTGGATTTATTGGTTCTTTTCTTGCTAAAAAACTTTGCGAATCGGGCTGTGAAGTCGTTGGGGTTGACACTATCACCGATTATTACGATGTTAATCTGAAAAAAGATCGCCTGGTACAAATTGCTGCAAATGACAAGTTTCAGAACCTTGAGCTTGATATCTCGGATCGTGCAGCCATGGAAAAACTCTTTGTTGATCACAGCTTTGATGCCGTGGTGAATCTTGCTGCCCAACCAGGAGTGCGATACTCTCTTATCAATCCTGCAACCTACATAGATACGAATATAGTCGGTTTTGCCAATCTCCTCGAGGGGTGCAGGCATTCAGGGGTGAAACATTTTGTATACGCTTCGTCAAGCTCTGTCTATGGCGCAAATACGCATCAGCCCTATTCTGAACATGATAATGTTAACCACCCTGTTTCTCTGTATGCGGCATCGAAGAAGTCCAATGAATTGATGGCCCACTCGTATAGCCATCTTTTTGGATTACCCTGTACCGGGCTTAGATTTTTCACTGTTTATGGTCCCTGGGGCAGGCCGGATATGGCTCCAATGCTGTTTGCCAAAGCTATTCTTGCTGGTGAGGCCATTAATGTGTTTAACAACGGTGATATGGCGCGTGATTTTACTTTTATTGATGATATCGTGGAGGGAGTAGCCCGAGTGGTGCAAAAGCCAGCTGAACCAGATTTTAGCTGGGATAGTAACAGCCCTGATACTGCGACGTCATACTGTCCATACCGTGTATATAATATAGGGAATAATAAGAAGGAAAAACTGCTTTATTTTATTCAGTTGCTGGAAGAAAATCTTGGGAAGGTTGCAGATAAGAATTTCCTTCCCATGCAGCCGGGCGATGTACAGGCAACCTATGCCAATGTGGATGATTTGATCAGGGATTTCGACTATAAACCCGATACGCCACTGGACGTGGGAGTGAAGAGTTTTGTCGATTGGTATATGGAATATTACAAATAAGACAATAGATATAAAATCAGCACGTTGGATGGTGGAGAAGTGGTATCAGGCCCTTCCTTCACCATCCTGTTTATTTCTACAAAAAATCAGGTTGCTTCTCTGAACGTCTTAGTTTTTCATCAATTCCATGGCTGCATTTATAATAGCCGGGGAGTCTAATTTTGAAATTTTCCACAAAGTCTTCTGTGGACCATGCTCAACAAAGTGATCAGGGTGGCCGAGCAGGTGCGTTTTAACGCTAAAGAGTTTACTTGCTGAAAGGAGCTCCAGCACAAGGCTTCCGAAACCGCCATGTTCAGAATTGTCTTCCACAGTAACTACCCGCCCGGTTTTTTCTGCCCATTTACAAATTAAATCGTTATCCAGTGGTTTAATAAAACGGGGATTAATTACAGCTGCATCGATTCCAAGTTTCTCTAAACCATCGGCTGCCCTCATGGCAGGATAGACTCTATTGCCGATTGGCAGCAATAAGATATCTTTTCCTTCACGTAATAACTCCCCCTTACCGATTTCAATCCTAGTGAGCTCCTTATCCATTTCAACATCCTCGCCAGCACCACGAGGATAGCGTATGGCGGCAGGGCTTGACAGAGAAATCGCAGTGTGCAGCATGTGCTGAAGTTCGTTCTCATCTTTTGGTGCCATGTATGTGATGTTTGGGATAAACCTCAGGAACGAAATGTCGAAAACGCCATGGTGGGTAGGGCCGTCATCTCCAACAACACCACCACGGTCAATGGCCAGTGTCACAGGCAGATTGGGAATACATACATCATGGATAATTTGATCAAGTGCACGTTGAAAAAACGAAGAATAAATGGCAACAACAGGTTGGATTCCTTCGACAGCAAGGCCCGCTGCAAATGTTACAGCGTGTTGTTCAGCAATACCAACATCAAAGAACCGTTCCGGGAATTCACGGGAAAAATTGCTAAGCCCTGTTCCTGCAGGCATGGCAGCTGAAATTGCAACCACATCAGGATTATTTGCAGCAATATCACAAATGGTATTACCAAAAACTTCTGTGTAGCTTATCGGGCCGGAAGACGAGTGTGGGATACCTGTCTTTATATCAAAAGGTCCAAGGCCATGGTAATTCCCGGGATTTTTTTCTGCTGGTTTAAAACCTTTTCCCTTTTGGGTTATCACATGGACAAGAACCGGGCCGTCAACATTATCCTTTATGTTTTCAAGCGTTGGGATTAAATCTTCAAGCTCATGACCTGAGATGGGGCCAATATAGTAGAATTTCAATGCCTCAAAGAGCATCGCCGGGGTGAAAAAGCTTTTAATATTTTCTTCACTCTTCTTTAGAACATTTAGAAACCTGTCGCCAACACCATGCAGTTCTTTCAGCCGAGTTGAAATGTGTTTTCTTAGCCGGCGCACAGTTTTACTGGTGAGTTGTCTTGACAGAAAGCTTGACATGGCGCCAACATTCTCAGAGATGGACATCTCATTATCATTTAAAATCACAATAAGATCTTTATCCAGATGTCCTGCCTGATTCAGAGCTTCAAAGGCAAGCCCCGCAGTCATGGAACCATCCCCAATGATGGCAACAACCTTGTCTTTATCGCCTTTTAATTCTTTAGCACTGGTCATGCCAAGGGCTGCGGAGATAGAAGTGGAGGAGTGGCCCGTTTCAAAAGCGTCATATTCACTTTCTTTAAATTTAGGAAAACCGCTTAGGCCTTTGTATTGCCGCAGGGTAGGAAATTGTTCCTGCCTGCCGGTGAGCAGCTTATGAGCATAGACCTGATGCCCGACATCCCAGACCAGTTTGTCTTTTGGGGTGTTAAAAACATAATGCAGGGCAAGGGTAAGTTCTACAACACCAAGACTGGGGCCAAGATGACCTCCGGTTTTGGAAACAGTTTCAATGATTGTTTCACGCAGATCCTGAGCGATTATTTCAAGTTCACCAACTTCGAGTTCCCGCAGGTCTGCAGGGCTCTTAATATCTTTGAGCCTGGTGGATTCGATCTTTAAATCTTCAGTTGTTGTAAGCATTATATTTATCCTGACGATCGCTTTTTTTAGTGTGATCGTGTGTATATATAATCAGCCAGCAGACGTAAAGGTCGGGCTTTGTTATCAAAGTCAGCCAGACAATTTTTTGCTTCTTCTACTGCTTTTTTTGCGCGTTTACGCGTTTCCTCTATACCAAAGTAAGAAGGATATGTGGCTTTGCCAAGTTCTGCATCACTTCCTGCGGCTTTTCCCAGTTGTTCGGTGGTGGATGTTGCATTCAACAGATCGTCCACGATCTGAAAGGCCAGCCCAATCTGATTACCATAATTTTCCAGTGAATTAAGTTGGGCGTGGCTGGCACCAGCAGCAATTCCACCAGCTATAACAGATGCGGTGATTAATGCGCCTGTTTTACTTCGATGAATGGTTTGCAGGGTTTTAAAGGGAAATCTTGTGTTTTCGGTAGCAATATCAAGTGCCTGGCCGCCAACCATTCCAAAAGAACCTGCGGCCCGTGAAATACAATGGGTGATGCGCAGTTTTTTGTCAGCATCAAGATTCCCATGTGCCGGATTGCTTAACAGGTCGAAAGCCCAGGTGAGTAAGCCATCACCTGCTAGAATCGCGCCCGCTTCACCATATAGTACATGGTTAGTTGCTTTTCCGCGCCGTAAATCGTCATTGTCCATGGCAGGAAGGTCATCATGGACAAGTGAATAGGTATGGATGCATTCAAGCGCACATGCGGTGGGCAGGATATCCTGATCCTCTATACTGATTCCGGCGATGGCGCGGGCGGATGCCAGACAGAGAATGGGGCGAATACGTTTTCCACCGGCCAGCAGTGAGTATCGCATGGCATCAATATGATCTTTAAAATCACCATAAGCCTGCGGGACGAACTGGTCAAAGGCAGTTTCAACTAACTGTCTCTGTTCATTAAGATAGTTCTTGATCTCCATGATCCAACTCATTAAAAGGGCTTTTAGCGATTGAACCCTGTTTTTCAAGAAGCAACTCTACCTTGGCTTTTGCTTCAGTCAGGGTAGAGTTGCAAAAACCGACAAGGGCAATTCCTTCATCAAATTTTTTGAGACTTTTATCAAGACTGAGCTCTCCATTTTCAAGCTCTTCGGTGATTTTTTCAAGTTTGCCAAGGGCACTTTCAAATGTACGTTTAGCCATATATGTGGATTTTGTGTTGGTGAATTGCTTTTCAATCTGTTACCTGTCCATTATATATTCACAGATGGGAAAGAAGTCGAGAAGAAAGTGGTCGCAGGGTGATCACAGTGAAGGTTGAAATGAATAGTTTTGTAGAGATTTTTTTACGATGGCTTGAAGTTGAGAAAGGATACTCTGTTCATACGCTTAGCGGTTATGGCCGTGATCTCTCCGAATTTACGTCTGGACTTCCAGGAGACTTGGAAGTAAGAGAGATTGAAGCTGTACACATTCGACGTTTTGTTGTGAGTCTGCATGGACATAACAGTGCAGCAACTGTTGGAAGAAAGCTTTCGGCTCTTCGAACTTTTTTTAAGTTTTTGCAGCGGGAACATCATATTACCAATGATCCAATTGCTGGAATTGCAGGCCCTAAGGTGGGAAAATATTTACCAACATTTTTAAGCGTTGATGAAGTGTTTTCACTCCTGGAAGCACCGTCAGCAAAAGATAGATTTATGTTACGAGATGTTGCTATTCTTGAGCTTCTCTACTCAACAGGAATGCGTGTGGCTGAACTCGTCTCAAGGGATATTTCAAACCTTGATTTTATAACCGAAATGCTTAGGGTGAGGGGCAAGGGAAATAAGGAGCGGTTCGTTCCAGTTGGAAGACCTGCTCTGGAAGCGATACACAATTGGCTGCCCCTACGGGATCAGCTTGTTGCAGACCGTGCACGTCGCGGTCATAAAGTTGAAAAAAATGCCTTGTTCCTGAACGTTCGTGGTAGCCGTCTGACCACCAGAAGTGTGGAAAGAATGGTTAAATCATACGGAGAGCGAGCAGGTATCCCACAAATTGTAACTCCCCATGCTCTACGTCACTCATTCGCCACCCATTTACTGGAGATGGGGGCTGATTTAAGATCGGTACAGGAACTGCTGGGGCATGCAAGTTTATCAACTACACAACGTTATACACATTTAACATTGGATCATCTCACAGAAGTATACGACAAGGCTCATCCGAATGCGAAGTAGGTTCTGGCTTTTATGTACGTTAAAACTCTTATAAAACTTTTAATATTATGAAAATTCGTTCAACAACAATACTTGCCGTGCGTCATAAGGGGCAGGTTGCAGTGGCTGGTGACGGCCAGGTCTCTCTGGGAAATACAGTGATGAAGCATCAGGCCAAAAAAGTACGTCGCCTGTATCACGGTAAGGTTATTACTGGATTTGCAGGCGCTACAGCTGATGCCTTTACTCTGTTTGATTTACTGGAACAAAAACTTGAACAGTATAAAGGCAACTTAATGCGTGCAGCTGTAGAGCTTGCCAAAGAGTGGCGAACTGATAAGATGCTACGCAGACTTGAAGCCATGCTGGTTGCGGTGGATGAGGATTATTCATTGCTGCTCAGTGGAACAGGAGATGTGATAGAAGCTGATAATGGTGTACTTGCCATCGGTTCCGGTGGGCCCTATGCCCAAGCGGCGGCATTGGCGTTGATTGATAATTCTGACCTTGCTGCCGAAGCAATATGTGAAGCATCAATGACCATAGCTGCTGACATCTGTGTTTTTACCAACCACTCAATTATAATTGAGACGATAGAAGAAAGAGAAAACTAAAATATGATACCCTCACAATCGTTAACTCCCAAAGACATAGTTGTTGAACTTGATAAATTTATAGTTGGCCAGGCCGATGCAAAACGCTCTGTTGCCATTGCATTGCGGAATCGCTGGCGGAGGCGTCAGGTACCCTCTCCATTACGTGAAGAAATTGCGCCTAAAAATATAATCATGATAGGACCCACTGGAGTGGGGAAAACTGAAATTGCCAGACGTTTGGCAACCCTTGCCCAATCGCCGTTTTTCAAAGTAGAGGCCTCAAAATTCACAGAAGTGGGCTATGTCGGGCGGGATGTTGAATCCATGATTCGCGATCTCGTTGAAATTGCAATCAACATGGTAAAGGAGGAGGAAAAAACTCGAATTGAAGGCCTGGCTGAAGCAAATGCTGAAGAGCGGATCCTGGATGTTCTACTGCCGCCAGTGAGTGCTCCTTCAAGCACTCCCGGGTCTGCTGGAGTCCCATCGTATCCCGTGGCTGCTGAAGGTGATGGGTCCACCCTGATATCACAGGAGCAGGAGAAAAAGGAAGACTCCACCCGCGAAAAATTTCGGGAAATGCTCCGTCAGGGAAAACTTGATGATCGTGAAGTTGAGATTGATCTTGCGGAATCCCGTTCCACACCAATGGTTGAGATTATGACAACTTCCGGTATGGAGGATATGCAGTCGAATCTTCAGGATGCCTTCAGTAAGATTTTTCCTAAAAAGAAAAAGAAACGTAAGGTTAAAATTCCTGATGCCATTAAAGGACTAACTCAGGAAGAAATGGAAAGACTCATCGATATGGACAAGGTAACCTCCGAGGCTTTGCGTCGTACCGAAGAATCAGGTATCATCTTCCTTGATGAGATTGATAAAGTTGCTTCCCGCAGTTCCGGAGGGCATGGACCTGAAGTGTCAAGGGAAGGTGTGCAACGAGATTTATTACCAATAGTGGAAGGTTCCACTGTTACCACCAAGTATGGAATGGTGAAGACTGATCATATCTTATTTATTGCCAGTGGGGCATTCCATCTCTGTAAACCGTCTGATTTGATCCCCGAACTTCAGGGCAGGTTCCCGATTCGTGTTGAACTGACTCCTTTGGGAAAAGATGAATTTGTACGTATCCTTACAGAACCTGAAAGCGCCCTTGTAAAGCAATATATTGCAATGATGGCCACCGAAAATGTAGAGCTTGTATTCGAAGATGAAGCCATAGACGAACTTGCTGGGATCGCGGTAGAAGTAAATGAAAAAACAGAAGAAATTGGAGCAAGACGTTTACATACGGTAATGGAGCGGGTGCTTGATGAACTCTCCTTTGATGCCAGTGAACGAGGCGAAGAACGATTTATTGTCACTGCCGAATATGTGAAGAAACAGCTTCAGGATGTGGTTGAAGACAGAGACTTAAGTAGATTTATATTGTGATGGTTCTGTAAAAATGCTCTATCTTCCTTGTTGCTGTCAAATACACATAATTGAGATGCTGGTTAGCCCGTTGCAAGTAAATAAAAAATGGAGCGGCAAAGCAGGCAAGGTGTTTTTACGGCACCATCATTGGTAACTATAAAAATTATGGAATTATAAGAATGCGTTATATTGATCCGGATTTAAATTATTGCCCTGAGTGTGATGAAGAGTACCGTGAAGATTTTGATACCTGTGCAGCGTGTAATATCTCTTTAATCAGCGGTACTGAAAGACTTGCCATGGAAGAAGCAGCTAAAGCAAAGCTTTCTTCCAGATCCATGGAGATATCACCCGATGATGAGCTTGCCAATATCAGAAAAGGCTCTGTAGGTGAAATGAAACAGCTGCAAGCCTTACTAGGCTCTGCAAACATTCCGTCATTGCTTGCAGGAGATAGCTCCAGTTGTGGAAAAGGTTGTTGTGGAACAGAAATGTACCTGCAGATAAAAGTGGCAGATGGAAATGATGCCATGGAAGTTCTGGCTGAGGAGTTTAAACGGACAACAGCCCTTGATTCCCATGATTTAAGCAATGTTCATGCAGTCTTCGACACAGGGGTGGCAAAGTCAATCTGTCCAGCTTGTGGTTGCAAATTTTCCACAAGCTCTTCTACTTGTCCTGATTGCGGTTTGTGTTTTTAGTGCTTTACTCCTGAAAAGCTGTAATAAAAAACAAGAGAATCAAAGTGTTTCAAACTCAAATTATTAGCATAAGCAACAGATAGCGAACGAAGAGAGACCTTCGAGGCACTTACTTGCGGTTTTATCCGCGTTAGTGCCTTATGGGGTGTTGGCCTGGTGGCTGTCAAGAAGGTTTGGCAGGGCCCCAGCGTTTTCTTCTTTTGCTGCTGATGGTCTTCTTTTTATAGGAGAGAGCTTTGTAGCCAAGTATCTGTTCTATTGCCTCGGTGAATTCCCTGCATGGCCGAACTGTTAAATCTTTCAGGATCTCAATGTCAACTTCTCCCTGTCCGGGGAAATGCATGGTGAGAAGCAGAGGGCAATTGCCATGATATTGATACAGAATCTGCTTGAGAGATTCCATCCGTTTTCTACTTATCTTTTCACTATTCATCTGAATCTTTATTGATTCGGTGTGTGTTACACGGGCGTCAGGAAGCAACTCAAGTGATTCGGCAATTATTTTTGGACCCCGTTCATCATTTTGAATGGTTCCCTGAACGATGATCGTTTCATGTGACGTGAGTAGTGAGTGGCATTCTGCAAATGTATTTGGAAAGACAATTACCTCCACCGCATTCAATAAATCTTCAACGGTGATGAAGGCCATTGGGTCACCTTTTTTACTTTTTAACTGTTTACAGCTACGTATAAGACCGCCAATGCGTACAGGTTGATCTTCGCCAAAGTCGGCAAGGCCTGCTATGTCGGTGTCTGTGATTGTTTTTATTTCGTGAAGGTCTTCATCAAGGGGGTGACCGGTAATATAAAAACCAACCGTTTCTTTTTCCTGGGTGAGTCGTAAACGTTCATCCCATTCCGGAATATCCGGAAGACTGATGGCATTTTTGTCAGTTGTGTCGGTTGCAGGGGATAGTGCAAAGAGAGAGAGTTGACCACTCTGCTTGTCACGTTGAACTGCTTTCGCCATATCCATGGCCTGATCAACAATGGCCATAAGCTGGGAGCGTTTGCAGCCAACCGAGTCAAAGGAGCCTGATTTGATGAGGCTTTCAATTACCCGGGAATTCACTTTTCTGGAATCAACACGATTGCAAAAATCTTCAAGGGATTTATATTTTCCTCCTTCTTCACGCTCTTCAATGATGGATTGCAAAGCGGATTTCCCCACATTCTTAACTGCTGCCATTCCGAATCTGATCTGGTCATTTTTCACAGAAAAATCAACCAGGGACTCATTGATATCAGGAGGGAGTACCTCGATTGAATGCTCCCGGCAATCATTAATATACAGCACTACTTTATCAGTGTTATTCATGTCGCAGGAGAGGAGAGCTGCCATGAATTGTGCTGGATAATGAGCCTTGAGGTAGGCCGTCTGGTAGCAGATAAGGGCATAGGCCGCTGAATGGGATTTATTGAATCCATATCCGGCAAATTTGGCCATCAGATCAAAAACATATTCAGCCTTCTTCGCATCAACCTCATTTTTAATTGCTCCCTTCATGAACTTGATTTTTTCTTCGTCCATGACCTCCACAATTTTCTTCCCCATGGCACGACGCAATATATCAGCATCACCTAAAGAGTAATTAGCAAGGATATTTGCAATTTTCATTACCTGTTCCTGGTAAACAATAACTCCATATGTTTCTTCGAGAACAGGCTTCAACTGTGGCAGGGGATAATTTGCAGTGGCTCTTCCATGTTTGGTTTCAACAAAGTCATCAACCATTCCGGAATCCAGCGGTCCGGGGCGATACAGTGCAACGAGGGCAATGAGATCGCTGAATTGTTCCGGTGCCATCTTTACCAGCAGTTCACGCATACCGGAGCTTTCCAGTTGGAAAATACCAAGAGCATCACCGGAGCAGAGGATCTCAAAGGTTTTGATATCATCCATGGGCAGGGTGTTAATATCAAGATCTGTCCCAATGTCTGATTTGATATGTTTCAAGGCATAATCAATAACTGTGAGGGTTTTCAAGCCAAGGAAGTCAAACTTGATAAGGCCTGTCATCTCAGTATACTTCATGGGATACTGGGTGAGTGTCTCACCATCTTTTCCCTTACATGTGGGAAGATATTCCACCATGGGCTTTGGTGAAACGACTACTCCTGCGGCGTGGGTTGAGGTATGACGGGCAAGTCCTTCAAGGGTCTGGGCAACTTTAATCAGTTCAGCGATGCGAGGATCATTATTTGCGGCATCAGCAATCCGGGGTTCTTCATCAATGGCCTTGTCAATGGTCATTTTAAGAGCATCGGGGATCAGTTTTGCAATTTTATCAACTTCGCTGAATGGGATGTCAAGTGCACGCCCGACATCACGGATGGCCCCTTTTGCCTTCATGGAGCCAAATGTGATGATTTGTGCAACATTTGGTGCCCCGCCATATTTGCGACGGACATAGTCTATGACTTCACCCCGTCTGTCCTGGCAGAAATCAATGTCAAAGTCAGGCATGCTGACTCGTTCGGGGTTCAGGAATCGTTCGAAGATAAGACCATAGGGAATGGGGTCTATATTGGTGATCCTCATGGCATATGCGGCAAGGCTTCCTGCCCCTGACCCACGTCCCGGGCCAACAGGGATATCATGGTCAATAGCCCAGTTAATGAAATCAGCAACAATAAGAAAGTAGCCTGGAAATCCCATTGAGTTGATGATGTTAATCTCAAACTCCAAACGTTTATTGTACTGTTCCTCAACTTCTTTGCTGAATTTACCAGCACTGCGCATTGCAGAAAAGCGTTCTTTTAAACCCTCCCAGCAGGCATCAATAAACATGCTTTCCAGAGTTTGTCCCTCAGGTACGGGGAATTCGGGAAAATGGTAGTCACCAAGGTCAATTTCAAGGTTACACCGGTCGGCGACTTCACTGGTGTTTGCTACAGCTTCAGGATAGGCTTTGAAGCTCTCTGCCATTTCATTCGGAGATTTAAAGTAGAAAGTGTCTGATGAAAACCGAAAATGTTTAGGGTCGTTGATGGTTTTCCCGGTCTGGATACAGAGCAGCACCTCATGGGCATGGGCATCTTCCTGATTGAGATAGTGACAATCATTAGTTGCAACAAGTTTGATGTCGAGTTCATCTGCAATCTTCACCAGACCTGCATTGGCAGTCTTTTGTTCCGGGATGCCATTTTTCTGGATTTCGAGATAAAATCTGTCACCAAAAATGTCCTGAAAGAGCTTCGCTTTTTCCCTTGCAGCGTCTATTCCTTTGTGGACGACCAGCCAGGGAACTTCACCATGCAGACAGGCACTTAAACAGATCAAGCCATCGTTGTGGGATTCAAGAACCTCCATATCAATTCGTGGCCTTGAATAGAATCCTTCAAACTGGGCAATACCGGAAAGCCGCATAAGATTCTGGTAGCCACAGTAATTCATGGCAAGAAGCACAACATGGTAGGCTTTAGTGGGGGCAGTGGCATCACGGTCAGTACGTTTTCCTGGCGCAATGTAAAACTCGCAGCCCACAATGGGTTTTATTCCCTTGGACTTCGCTTTCAGGTAAAATTCCAATGCTCCATACATTGCGCCATGATCAGTTATGGCCACAGACTCCATTCCGTATTCTTTGCACTTGGCAAGGAGGTCCGGAATGCGAATGGCACCATCAAGAAGGCTGTATTGTGTGTGGAGGTGGAGGTGGGTGAAACCGGCGGTCATATTAATTCCTTAGTAACAGCATGGCAATGGTTCTGATTCGTTATACCTATTTAAGTCCCTTGGTACCTTCTTGCAGGGTATTGTCAAATATGCACCCTTTCATATCAGCACCGGTGAAATCAGCGCGAATAAGGTTTGATCCTGTAAAATCAGCTCCTCTCAGGTCAGCATTTCTCAGGTTGGCACCGGGCAGATTGGTGGAAAGAAGGGTGGCACCTTTTAGATTGGCTCCTTCAAGATTTGCCCGTCTTAAGTTTGCACGACTGAGATCGGCATCTTTAAGGTTTGCACCTTTAAGGTTTGCACCAACCAGATGAGCCTGCCGAAGATCAGCATCTTCAAAGTTGCAGTCCGGGCAATTCTGAGCCATGGTGTTGACAGTATGCCTGACTTCTTCCTTTGACTCACTTGAACCCTGGTTTGTGGGAATAACAACGGGAGCAGGGACTGGAGTGGGATCTGGATCTTGAACACTTTGTCCTCGGCTCATGTTTTTACGAACATATTTTCTTTTTTTATCTTTTCTGCTCTTGATTTTAATATGATGTGGATTGCCACTTGCTGCGGTCGCGGTATAGGCAAGAGCACCATTTCTGGTGAAAAAGAGGAACTGAGCACTGTCATCAGGGTCGTTGTAGATGGAGTAACAATTTATATCACCAAAGTACCAGAGTTTAAACTTGAGGCAGAGTTTACCCCCATCGGTGATATCCCAGACACCGTAGTCAACACTGTTGTTAACTATTGACTTGGCAGACATTGAGCCATCCTGGCTGAAATAGATGAATGAATCAAAGTCAGAGGAGATCAGGCGAAGGGTGCTTTCATTGCTCAGATCGAAAACTTCCTGAGCATTTTGAGCCACAGCGCCCTTTTTCTCAGCGGTGTCCAGTGTGGATGATGCACAGCCAGCAAGAATCAGCAGGAAAAGGGGAATTGTTAACTTGGATAGGATCTGTTTCAATATCTTTCTCCGGTACAGAGTGAATGATGGAAAGAGCACTTTCAGGAGTAAAAGAGCATACCATATTCATAAGAAAATGCACATTGAAAGGTCGAAATAAATCGCCTTTCACCGTGAAAGATTGATGACCTCGTAAAAAGGTCAAAAACAGGATGGACTTGGAAAAACCTTCATATTCGAGGCACGGAAATTTATAATCTTTTCGGCGTACTAAGGTACGTTGAAAAGATTATAAATTTGCAGTAACGAAGAAGATGAAGA
>CAMZLK010000059.1 GCA_947311475.1 uncultured Desulfocapsa sp. | reverse complement strand
GGTTAAAAACAAGATGGACTTGGAAAAACCTTCATATTCGAGGCACGGAAATTTCTTATCTTTTCGGCGTACTAGGGTACGTTGAAAAGATAAGAAATTTGCAGTAACGAAGAAGATGAAGAGTTTTTACGAGTCCATCAAGTTTGAAACACTTCGATTTTCTTGTTTTTTATTACAGGTTTTAAGGAGTAAGGCACTAACAGGATACCTGTAATCAAAACACACCCACTGAGGTATTGCCTGATTTTGTTTCAGAAAATGTTACGGGGAAACGCAGATTAAGAACCACATATTTGGGTACGCCCTCTCAATACTCCTGTCTGGCAGACAGAACATCTGCCAGGCAGGGTTCAAATAGCGCTAATTTACTCTTCTTTGGAGATACACTCCGCAGGACATGAGGCAATGGCCTCGTCAACACAATCCACATCCTGATCAGAGCCCTCAATAACGAAAGCTTTTAATTTATCATCATCAAACCCGAACACAGAAGGACAGGTTTCCACACACGCTTCACATCCCAGACATTCATCCTGGTCAATTGTAACTTTTTCAGCCATGATATACTCCTTTATTCTTTATCGAATTCATCTTTTGAAACACCGCAAAGTGGGCATTCCCAATCGTCAGGTAAATCATCAAATGACGTTCCGGGAGCTATTCCTGCAGCAGGATCTCCTTTTTGGGGATCATAAACATATCCACATGCGTTGCATACATACTTATCCATTGTACTATCTCCTTATCATTTATTGTAAACCATTTTCTTTGTGTTTTACTGCAATTGTTTCAGCCAGATTCTCAAGAGCTGTATAGGCATCCTTTCCAGGTGATCCTTTAACAAGAGCAGGATCAAGTATTTCCACCTTAAGATTTGAGACTAAACCTGCCAAAGTCTCCACCGTTTTTCCACCCCAGCCATACGATCCTATAATGGAAAGAAACCTGGCTTTGGGACGTAATGCATTTGCAAGTATGGCCGCATACGCAGCATGGGGGTGAGGCCCCGCAAGAACCGTAGGTGTTCCGACAACTATTGTGCCTGCATCAACAAGCGCAATGGCAAGTTTTCCAATATCTGTGACGGTTAGATCAAATGGCTCTACTGTGATACCTCTGTCCACAAGTGCTGAAACCAGATAATCCACCATCTTTTTTGTACTGTTATGCATTGAAACATAGGGAAGAACAACCTTGTTTTTGGGTAAATCATCCACCCACTCTTTATGTGCATCAATAATAAAAGCTGGCCGCGGAACCATCGGGCCATGACTGGGAGCGATGGTTTTAATGTCGTAGACTGCAATTTTGTCGAGATTCTTTTTGATTACTTTCCTGAAAGGCATCATGACTTCAGCATAGTAACGCTTAGCTGCCTCGTAAGAACGTGCCTCATCAGTGACATAAAGGTCTGTGGTTGCGATATGAGAGCCAAAGAAATCACAACTGAACAATATCTTGTCTTCCCTTAAATACGCAACCATGGTTTCGGGCCAATGAACCCAGGGAGTATGGATAAATTCCAGTGTCTTATCTCCCAGAGAAAGTGTTTCACCATCCTTCACGGTGATGATGGATTCTTCATCAATGTGGAGATGATCCATGAGCAGATTTTTGGCCTTTGGGCTGCTAATCACTTTTGCCTCGGGGTACCTGGAAAGCACATGTGGAATACTGCCGGAATGATCCTGCTCTGCGTGGAGCGAAACGACATAGTCAAGTCTTGGAATGTTTTCAAGCTGAGCTTCAAGCTCGTAATAAAACTCAGGTTCCACTGTATCGATCAGGACGGTTTTATCACTTCCTTTTATCAAATACGCATTGTAGCTTGTCCCGTCTGGAAGAGGTATCAGAGAATCAAAAAGACGGCTATTCCAATCCACAAACCCCATCCAGTAAATGTTATCTTTAATTTTTCTTGGTTTCATAAAAGAATCTCCAGACATATTGAATTAAATTGATGGACTGTAAAAAGGGTAAAAAATAATCTTCCTTAAGCTTACTCACAATAAAGCAAGTAGTGTGCCACAATACAGAATCAATTATTTCAGTATATTACGGACTATGTATACTTTTAAACAACCCGTACTCGTTGCCATACTCACAACATTGTTGTATAATGTACAACCATGAATAAACTCAAAACCCTTGCTGCAATAGCAACAGACCTGACTGCAATATTAAGCGCAGAAGATCGCTACCAGCGCCTTCTTGATGCACTGCGTATCGCCATTCCCTATGATGCGGCAGCACTTCTTCGTGTTGAAGGGGAGGCTCTCATTCCGTTGGCAGCAAATGGCCTGACACCTGATGCCATGGGGCGTGAATATTTACGTAAAAATCACCCTCGTTTCGATATCATTTGTGGTTCCGGTGAGCCGGTTTTCTTTTCCAGGGAAAACAATCTTCCTGATCCTTTTGACGGCATGCTGGTATTAGATAAAAATGCGTTAAAGCATATTCATGCCTGCCTGGGGTGTCCATTGCATATCAATGGAAAACTGGCTGGAATACTGGTTGCGGACGCAATTGATCCCAATGCATTCAACAAACTCCCCAAAACATATGTGATGGCAATCGGTGCCATGGCTGGTGCCCAAATGCAGACAGCAGACTTATTGGAGGCTCTGGAGAAAAAAGCCGAACATCAGGGACAACTCGCCTTTGATTTAATGCAGGATATTCACCTGCAAAGAGGGAGTAAAATTCTTGGTAAAAGTAAGGCCATCACCCAATTGAGAAAAGAAATTGCGCTGATTGCCAAATCAGATTTCACCATTCTCATTTCTGGAGAAACAGGAGTTGGCAAAGAGCTTGTGGCCAGATCTATTTACAGTCAGTCACGGCGAAATGATAAACCATTGCTGTATCTAAACTGTGCCTCTCTTCCAGATTCCCTTGCAGAAAGTGAGCTTTTTGGGCATGTCAAGGGAGCATTTACCGGAGCTGTCAGCAATCGAACCGGAAAGTTTGAGTTATCGGATGGTGGCACTCTGTTTCTAGACGAGATTGGTGAGCTATCCCTTGAAATACAGGCAAAAATACTACGGGTAATTCAGGAAGGTGAGGTGCAACGGGTTGGATCGGAAGAGATGATCTTTGTGGATGTACGATTAATCGCTGCAACAAACAGGGCCCTGAAAGAAGAGGTTAAGGCGGGAAGATTCAGGGCTGATTTATATCACAGGTTGAATGTGTACCCTGTTGACACACCACCGCTTCGGGAAAGAAAAGAGGACATAGCTCTTCTTGCCGGTTATTTCGTTGAAAAATCACTGGTGCAGCTTGGCCTCCATGCAGTACAAATTGGAGATGGTGCACTGCAACTTCTGCTGCAATACAACTGGCCGGGTAATGTGCGTGAATTAAAAAATGTTATTTCAAGATCAGTACTAAAGGCATCTTTTGATTCGGAAAACAATGAAACAATTATTATTCTACCGAAACACCTCTCCGGCGATTTTGACGACACCGCATATCCAGATTCGGGGCCAACAAACCTCCCTTCATCCTCAAAAACAAGTACCTTGTCCCTTCGGGAAGAGGTGAAATTATTCCAAATCCGTCTGATAAAATCTGCCCTTATTAACAACAGTGGTAACTGGGCAGCAACTGCCCGTGATCTGGATATGAACAGAAGCAATCTCTTTAATCTGGGCACGAGACTTGGGATTCGAGAGAAGAAAAAGACTACATAATCACATACTCACCTCAGCCATGGAAATTTCCAGACGACGGGCAACAAGTGAAACAGCAAAGCAGAGCAGGAAATACATAAGAGACACAGTCAGCCACACTTCATTGGTTCGCCGGGTAGATGACATAACCTGCATCCCTTGAAATGTGAGCTCCTGAATGGAAATAATGGAGACGATGGAAGAATATTTGATAGTATTGATAAACTCATTGGCAAGGGGCGGCAACACACGCCTTGCAGCCTGTGGCAGAACAATAAAACGCATTTGCTGCATCCATGTAAGCCCAAGAGCCGCAGATGCCTCCCACTGTTCATTGTCAACGGATTGAATACCAGCCCGAACAATCTCTGCAATGTAGGCTCCCTGAAACAGAGCCACTGTTAAAACCCCTGACACAAAAGCCGTAAAAAGTTCCGGCTGTGCAACAGTTACGGAAAATAACTGAGCTGTTATCCCGGTTCTGCTGCGAATAAAATCATCCACACCAAGCAGAAGCATCAGTTGATCAGAAACAAAAAAATAGAATATAAAAACCAGTACCAAAGGCGGGATATTGCGGATCAACTCCACATAACTGCGTCCTATCAGGCGGAAAAACAGACGTTTCCGGGTTCGTAAAATCCCCATAAGCACACCAATTACAGTGGCAAACAGAATTGCCCAGATACTGAGGCGGATAGTGGTAAATAAACCTTCCAGAAGAATATTACTCACCCAGCGGCCTGTTTCTTCATCCCAGCGAATCAGATAATTGGGGATTACTCCCCAGTCCCAGTGGTAATGCAAACCAACACTGACCCGATAGGTAATATACGCCAGAAAAGCAAGGAGCACAGCCGCAACAACAGTATCAAGGGTACGACTGCTCTTCTTTATCAGGTAAACACCGGTCATAACTTTGATAAAATCGTAAAAAGGTCAATTGAGAGATGGCTAAGTAAAATGGTACAGAATTACCAGCGCACGGTCAACTGCAGACCGTATTGTTCTTCTATGTTCCGTTGCTGCCCCCCCTCCTGATCAAAGTGATTTGATCGACTTATAAAGGGGAGCAAAGCGATATCAGTGTCTGAGGAAAATATGGCATCTACCCATTTCTTTATGGGTGGTACCACATGGCCAAAAGGATCAATAAGGAAAAGACTTGCACTTCCAAGCAATTGACTGTTTAAGACCTTACCATCGTTTTTATTGATATAATATTTGATTGGCAGCAGTACCTCTGCCAATGCCCAGCCAAACAGCGGTGTAACAAACATATCCTGAATGGAGACCTGCTCGGCCCATGCTTCAAGACCTATCTCATAAAACGACGAAATAGCAAAGGAGAAACAGAGTGACTCAAAGCGCGAATACCCATAATGCCTGGCATAAACAAAATAAGTGGAACCAAAATATGGATGACCAATATAATTGATCCAAGCATCATCCGAATCCCAGTGCCAGGACGTTACATTCTCCCGCCATTTTTCAAACCCATACTTCAGGCTGATATCATCCCGGCTCCAATTCGTTACCTTTTCCGGCATTATATACAACGCCCCTAAAACAGTTGCAGCAGGAACAAGAAAATAGAGTGAATCCCCCATCAGGATAGAGTATCTGCCCAACATCCCGTCTTGCCCGGGAGGTTCGAGAGCGTCGTAATAACGATTCAGATTAAAGGTTTCATTCTCAGGATTTTCAGGCAACTCGCTTTCCAGTATCAATTCATTCAGATACAAATGCGGGTTGAAAGGGTCGGTACTCTCTCTTGTCTTGTTTGGAGAAGCCACTCCTTCCCGGGAAAGCAGCAATAAAAAGAGGCAAAGGCTGAGCCTGCAGATATTCCTCCAAAGGCACCTGTCCAGAATGGTGGACTCGCAAAAACAATCCATTGCCTCACATGTCTTCAAAACACCCTCAGATTCTTCAACTACTCAACCAGATCAGCCCACTCTTTTGTGCCAAACCAGTAATGATGCCGCTCTTCCAGCCAACCTTCGTGGCTCACAACGGTGATCCAGTTATTAAAAAAGGTGAGTGTGTCAAAATCACCCTTGCGTACAGCAAAGCCGATGGGTTCTTTTGTGAAATTCTTATCAAGCGGTAAAAACATTGTTTTTGGGTATTTAATGGCTTCGTATGCCGGTCTTGGCGCAGATCCAACCACTGCATGAACATTACCATTTCGCAATTCCTGATACGCCTGAGCTTCATCATCAAAGAGACGTAATTTGGCTTTTGGGATATATTTTTTTACTGCTGTCACCGCGGTGGTTCCAAGCTTACAGGCAATTTCGACATCGGCTTTGTTAAAATCTTCAAGACTTGCAAAACCTGCTGCTTTTTCCTTGTGGGCAACAATGGCCATACCGGAATAATCATAGGGAATGGAAAAATTGACTTTTAAGGCACGTTTGGGCTGGATTCCCATGCCACCAATAACCACATCAAACTTTCCTGTGAGCAGTGCAGGAATAATTCCTGCCCACTTGGTGGGTACAAACTCCACCTTTACTCCCATGTCGGAAGCCAATCTTCTGGCAACATCAATCTCAAATCCAACAAGCTCGCCTTTCTTGTCTTTCATCGCCCAGGGAAGAAATGTGTCCATTCCAACCCGCAGAACTCCACTACGCATAACCTGATCAATGGTTGATTCTGCAATTAATTGTTTTTGCACTTTCCCGGCCATGGCAGGCAGAGTTGTCATGACCAGTGCTGTGATGAGGCCAAACGCTACTAAAGTTCTTCTGTTCAATGTCTTCATTGTTCCTCCGGAGAATTTTTCCTAACGCAGGTAAACTGCAAGTAAGTACCTTGTTGCTTATGACAATAATTTGAGTTTGAAACACTTTTGATTTTCTTGTTTTTATTACGGATTTTCAGGAGTAAGGCACTAAATAATACATGATGGCGTCTAAAAACTCTTCATATCCGAGGCACGGAAATGCGCAGTAACGAAAGAGAGTTTTTACAAGTCCATCGCATAACTTAGTGACATAATATTAAAGTAATACATTGTAATCAAAAAGACAAATCCGACCGATACGGGGACGCCATTCGTTTCTCCAGATAAGAGACTAAAAACGACAAGGATATCGTGATAACAAGATACATAAGGGCCACAGTAAACCAGAGTTCAAAAGTAAGAAAAGTCTCGGAAATCAGAGCCTGCGCCTCCATGGTAAGATCATACACAGCAATGGTACTAACAAGCGCAGAATCTTTAATCAAGGAAATTGCCTGACTGGCAAGAGGCGGCAAAATACGGCGAACAGCCTGGGGAAGAACAGCAAAGCGATACGCATGTTTATAGCTAAGCCCCAAACTATGGCAGGCCTCCCACTGCCCCTTTTCCACCGACACAATCCCGGAACGAAAAATCTCAGAGGCATATGCTCCTTCAAAAAGACTTAGCGCCAGCACCGCAGCCCAAAATCTGTCCAAACCAAGAATGGGCCCCATAACAAAGTAGAGGAAAAAAAGCTGAATAAGAAGAGGAGTGTTTCGGCTGACTTCAAGATAGAGTCGCGATACCACCTTCCCGGGAATGGAGTTCGACAGACGCAGAAGTGCGGTAATCAAACCGATGACAAATGCAAAAATCAAGCTGACCACAGAGATCTTTATGGTCACCCCCAGGCCATACAGCAATGGGCCTGCAACAAAACCGCTATCATCCCAGACATACAAATATCGTGGAATCTGATACCACTGCCAGTGATAGCCCATATCCAGAACAGAACGGTTAAAGAACCAGAAGATAAGAGCAATAAGCAGAAGGAACTGTAGAATATCAAAAGAAGGAGACTTACTAAATGATCGCAAGGTTTTCCTTTTATTCTTAGTGCCTTACTCCATGATTCCTGCAATAAAAAACAAGAAGCTGAGGAAGGTTAATTACAATCATATTGTTACGTTATATCACCAAGACACTTACTTGCAGTTCACCTGCGTCAGGGTATGAACGCATGCATTGATGGCGTCGTAAAAACTCTTCACCTGCTTCGTTGCTGCATTTTTTGTTTAATTACGACGTACCCTAGTACGCCGAAATCAAACAAAAAATACGCGCCTCGCAT
>CAMZLK010000058.1 GCA_947311475.1 uncultured Desulfocapsa sp. | reverse complement strand
TTTCGACTTCCAGAATTATTGGAGCTACAAGTCAACTAAAATAGGAAGTGGGATATTTCTCGTAAGGCTTGCTGGACTTGAGATTAGAGAGAAATTCTATGAAGGATTTGCCCTAAATGTTTAATTAGACCCAACACTTCGATTTTCTAGTTTTTTATTACAGCTTTTCAGGAGTAAGGCACTAAAAACTCTTCACCCGGCAAATCTGTTTTTAACGAAACCATCACCATGAAAAAACGTCTCAAAGCATGATCCAATATCTTCAGACCAGTTCAGCCATAACTCTATTTGCAAAAGGCCTTCCTTTGTCAGTCAAACGCAGAAAATCTGCCACTTCCTCCAGCATTCCGCTAACAATTAATTGCTGGAGGATTTCTCCGTAGTATTTTTCAATCGAAATCCCATAACGCCTCTTCAGCATACAAAGAGAAACTCCTCGATTCATGCGTAATCCCATGATCACTGTTTCCCTGAAGGAGGCCTCGTCCTCAAGTGTTTCCTCTTCAATGACAACAGATTTTTCACCTTCCACTAAATGACAATACTCTTTGGGATTTTCAGTGTTTCGTCTTCTGCTTCCATTCAGGCAGGATACAGCCCCTGCACCAAATCCAAAGTAATCCCGGTTCTCCCAATAGGTAATATTGTGTCTCGATTGATATCCAACTTTTGCATAATTTGAGATTTCATATTGCTCAAACCCTGCTGCTGCAATGTATTCGGCAGTTATCCCATCCATGATTTCAACGTCTTCATCACCGGGTAATTGCAGTCTTCCTTCTCGTACCATTTTTTCAAAAGGTGTCCGTTCCTCCACTGTCAGATTATATATGGAAATGTGCTTTAACCCTAGAGACATGGCTGTCTCAAGGCTTCTCTTCCAGCTCTCGGTGGACTGCCCCGGTAAGCCGTACATAAGATCAACACTGAGGTTACTGAACCCGGCTGCCTGGGCCATCTCCACGGCCTTAATCGCCTCAACAGCAGTATGAATACGACCGATTGCCCTTAATTCCCGATCATTAAATGATTGCACACCAATGGATAATCGGTTTACGCCGCTCCTGAAAAGAGCAGTTAGCTTATCCCTGTCCACAGTACCGGGATTTGCTTCAATGGAGATTTCCACATCAGGGGAAATGGAAAAAGCAGAACAACAAACAGAGAGGATCTGCGTAAGTTGGCTCGCTGAAAGCACTGTGGGGGTTCCCCCACCCAGAAAAACGGTGTCCAGGCGCCCCTGCCCCCCCCCTGGCACACCCTGAAGCAATTCGACACACATTGCCCTAACATACCTGTCATGCAGGTCGTCAAGCCCCGCATACGAGTTAAATGAACAATAATTGCACTTGGCAGCACAAAAGGGAATATGAAGATACAGCGAAGAATTCATATGCTGCCATGCAACGATTCCATGGTCTCGCGGCATTGATTACTGATTTCGGTCATCAAACCGTTATCAGCAAAGGAAAAACTGCCGTCACCGATGATGATATGATCAAGGAGCTGAATCTGCATCATGCTCCCCAATAGAGAAAGTGTTCTGGTCAGTTGCATATCCTGGGCAGAAGGTTCCAGTGATCCGGAAGGATGATTGTGGGCAATGATCATGGCCGCAGCATTTTGCTGAAGCGCCTTTTTTACAAGTTCCCTTGGATAAACAGTATTCACATTAATGGTGCCTTCTGCAACAGTTTCTGTATCTAGAATTGCATGGGAGGAATCGAGATAAATAACGGTGAGAACTTCTTTTTTCAGGCCACGCAGGGCATGAAGGAGGTAATCGCGAACATCGGTTGATGAATGCAGGTAGCGTTTTCCCTGGAGGCGATCTTTAAGGTAACGCCTGGCTACTGCTTGAATAAAGTGAACAGCAAAACCATTTTTGGGGCCAATTCCTTTGATTTCCCGCAATTCTGTAAGGGGCTGTTCAAGCACTGCGGCCAGTGAACCAAACTGTTTAAGAGCTGCCCTGGCCGGTTCCTTACAATCAGATCTCGGGGTACCAAAAGAAAGCAGGAGTTCAATGATTTCGGCATCGCTGAATCCTTCGAGACCTCTCTCCAGAAACCGGTCACGGAGCCGTTGTCGATGCCCTGCCCCTTTCTCCTGCCACCCTTCTTTATCCATTTATTCCGCAATCGTTATTTGGAAAGCTCCTTGCTAAACAACTCGTTCGCAACTTTAGGATTAGCTTTACCTTTGGTCTTCTGCATAAGCTGGCCAACAAAATATCCCATGAGCTTGGTCTTACCATTTTTAAAATCTTCGGCCTGTCCGGGATTTGCAGCTATTATTTCCTGTACAATAACCAGGAGTTCTCCCTGGTCAGAGACCTGCACAAGGTTCTTTTCCTTCACAAGCAATGCCGCATCCTTACCGGAATTCATCATTTCGAGAAAAACTGTCTTGGCAATCTTACCGGAAATTGTCCCATCGTCCACCATAACCAACAAAGCCGCAAGCTGATCAGAACTAACCTTGCAAGAAGTGACATCAGCCCCTTTCAACTCGCGTAGAAACTCTGTCATTATCCAATTAGATGCCTTCTTGGCCTTAACTCCTTTCTTTACAACTTCTTCAAAATAATCGGCCAAATCACGAGAAGCCGTGAGAAGCGCAGCATCATATTCAGGGAGTTCATATTCCGCAACAAAACGCGATTTTCTGGCATCAGGAAGTTCGGGTAATGTTTTTCTGATCTCCTCGATCCAGCTCTCTTCAATCACAATGGGGACCAGATCCGGGCATGGAAAATAGCGATAATCATGTGCTTCTTCCTTACTGCGCATGGATGCTGTTCTATTTGTATCAGGATTCCACAGCAGGGTTTCCTGAGTCACTTCTCCCCCATCAAGCAGGACATCACGCTGGCGCCGCACTTCATATTCCAGTGCTGCCTGCACGTTTTTGAAGGAATTCATATTCTTGAGTTCTGTTCTAGTGCCGAGTTTCTTCTCGCCAACAGGTCTCAGCGAAATATTGGCATCACAGCGAAAGCTTCCTTCCTGCATATTTCCATCACAGATATCAAGATACCGTAAAATTGCATGCAGTTTACGCAAATAGGCATATGCTTCTTCCGGTGAGCGCATATCCGGTTCTGAAACAATCTCAAGAAGTGGGGTTCCGGTTCGATTCAAATCCACATATGAAACGGGCTCGTGATCATCGTGAATCAGTTTTCCCGCATCTTCTTCCATGTGCATACGAGTGATCCCGATGACTTTCTTTTTACCATCAACTTCAATCTCCACTCTACCAAATTCCACAATGGGTAAATCAAACTGGGAAGTCTGATACCCTTTGGGGAGATCGGGATAGAAGTAATTTTTACGTGCAAACTGGTTAAAGGTATTGATGGTGGAATCTGTTGCAAGACCCATTTTTATCGCGTATTCCACCACTTTTTTATTCAATACCGGCAGGACACCAGGCATCCCCAGACAAATCTGACAGGTGTGTGTGTTCGGGGGTGCACCGAACTCAGTGGAACAGCCACAGAAAATTTTCGACTTTGTTTTTAACTGGGCATGGATCTCCAGCCCGATTACGGTTTCAAACTCCATAATTCACTCGTCTTTCTTCAATATATTTTAAAATTTATGCCCTTTCGGCTTTATTGACCCATTCTCGTATCTTCAAAAGCTCATCACGCCACTCATCACCAACCCGAACCGTTAAAAAGACACGGAATAAATCAAGTACCAGACGAATCAGCTCTTCAAAAAGAAAGATCCGTTCCAGAATCATTCCTTCACGTTCTTCAGGATTATTATCATTTCCAGACTCAACTCCGGTTTTGGGAAGTTTCACATTCCGAAATTCCATGAGAGCCGCAGCCATGGTGAAATTCCATTCATAATCATTGTACACCAGCTGAATCCTTGCCTGTTCCAGTTTCTTTCCCATGACAAGGCCTGTTCGTGCTTCCTGTAGTTCTGTCTGCAATCCCCTGCAAATAAGGCTCTCATTGCTATCTCCCTCACCATATTCGAGGAGCATATGTTTTTCAAAAACAACGACAATATCACCTTCACCAGGTAAAGCCACCACACCACCACGTTCTTCACTTTTCCACCAGAGCCAGGTAAGAAACTCCTGACCGATAAATCGTTTTTCCGCTATAAGATCAACTAAATCCATTTTCTTTTCCCCAGGCCCTACACAAATGATACCTGGCTAATTCTTGCCAGGCGCTCCACATCTTCTTCTTCAAGCAGATGCTCACCACACACATATGGTATCTGCTGCTTCAAATTGAGTCCGAAACTCTCCTTAAACAAATCTTCCAGCAGAGCCTGAGCTTTCTTATTGGTTGAAAAAAAGATAAGAGTTGAATTTTCAAGGTTCCAGCATAGGTCAAAGACTGCCGGTACCGGCAAGGCCTTGCGCATTAACTCATTCTGGATACGTTCCTTAATTTCGACTCGCATGCTTCTAGATATTTTGGGTATCTGTTTCTCTTTCTTGATACGTTCCTCTTCTTTCTGCACATATTTTTTTACGATAACTGAAGAAATTTTTCGCTCATCCAGACGCATTGATAATGTAACATAATTTCCAGCAGCATAGGATGCATACTCAAACTCAGTATCAAACATATTGGTAACAGATACCCACCCCAAAGAATCTTCATCGTAAGTTTCATCAATATCTCTAAAGGAAAATGCTGTCACTCTATCAGCAATAAAATCCCATATATTTTCAGGTAGATCCCCTTCGACTCCGAAGCGGACATAACTGGCAGTTCCTTTTATAAATCCCATTCCATTCTCCACGATATATAATATAATATTGTCCAGTTCATCATACCCTATTCCAGTTTCATGGTACATAAATATTCTTGGGAAAGTTGCCTAAAAAACAGGAGAACATTTTCAGCATTGCAGTGGAGGGGTTCCAGCGCTTCAGAATATTATACAATAAAAGTATCTTTTTTGTTGACACAAGAAAAACAAATTTGTATATAACCTCTCTTCGAGGGTCGTTAACTCAGTCGGTAGAGTATCTGCCTTTTAAGCAGAGAGTCGTGCGTTCGAGTCGCACACGACCCACCATAGTATTGTATTTTGTCCCCATCGTCTAGTCAGGTCCAGGACACTGGGTTTTCATCCCAGCAACGCCGGTTCGAATCCGACTGGGGACGCCATACGAAAAAAAGACACATCAGCATTTATGCTATGTGTCTTTTTTTTTGCTTATTTGAATTGCCGCCCAAACTACCACTGCAAAAAACGGCAGAATCTCCTCCATTTATCACCGTCAGAGTCACACCATTAGTTTTGATGGACTCGTAAAAATGTCAATTGAGAAATGGCTAACGCAGGTAGACTGCAAGTAAGTGCCTCGAAGGTCTCTCTTTGTTCGCCATCTGTTGCTTATGCTGATAATTTGGGTTTGAAACACTTCAATTTTCTCGTTTTTTAGTACAGCTTTTCAGGAGTAAGGCACTAAGTAATAAGGCTTCAGATGCGAGGTGCGTATTTTTTGTTTGATTACTGCGTACCAAGGTACTTCGTAATTACACAAAAAATGCAGCA
>CAMZLK010000057.1 GCA_947311475.1 uncultured Desulfocapsa sp. | reverse complement strand
ATTTTACCCGATCATACCGCATCTGGGCTATCTGCTCGGAAACAAGTCCCATCATAAAAATCATTAAAGAGCTGGTAAACAACAGGGCTGACATATTAGTAAAACGAGCGGCAGTTAGAAACGTATAAAGATAGTAAAACAAGCCAGTACCAAAAAGAAAAGCGCTGATTGGCAGAAAAACACGCAAAGGAGAAAACAAGGTAGCCACTTTAGAAATAATCAATAAAAAACGAGCCCCATCTCCCAGTAATTTAATTTTACTTTTCCCCTTTCGAGAAAGTGTCTGGATCGGGACATATTTCACACTTCGACCACTGCGAAGATACGCCATGGTAAGGGTTGATGGATAAGAAAAGGTATTGGGCAGAAGATAAATATATTGCTGCGCCACCTCTTTTTTCATCAAACGAAATCCAGATGTTAAATCTTTTATCTTGAATTTAGTTACGTAAGAGGCAAACCAGTTGTATAATTTATTGGCAATATCTCTATGAAGAGCTGTTTCTGATCCCTGGCTTCTGGCACCAACAACCATGTCGAATCTATCTTTGTGTGCCAATAGTCTTGATATATCTTCCGGTTTATGCTGACCATCGCTGTCCATCATGATAACCCAGTCCCCCTTGGCACAACGAAGACCGGTTTTAATAGCGGCTCCATTTCCAATGTTATATGGATGTGGCCAGACATTTGCACCGGCATCCATTGCAACCTGCATAGTACTATCAGTTGATCCATCATCAACCACCAGGACTTCAAAATCTGGATGAAGTTCTTTTATCCTTTGTATGGTTGCAGCAATGGCCATTTCTTCGTTATAGGCAGGTAGAAGTACGGTTACACTGATTGAAGAATGCGACTGTTTTTTTTCCACTATCATTTATCCTTTTACATAATACAGATCTCTGAAGTTTACGCAAAAACATATGGGCAACTTACTTTCTGCAGTTTCAGGTTAAGCTATATAACAATCATTTATCTCCCGGATAAATGCCCTGACATCATCCAGTTTATTCAACACTTCATGGCATATAACCTTTGCCTCGATTTTCTCATAATCATGGGCAAGAAAATTTCAAAACCCGGCAATCATCGAAAATGAATAAGCAAACTCAGAGTCCAGAATAATGCTTCATGGGCTCTCAATTTACAGGAATTTCCGGCTCTTCCAGAAAATCTATTTTTATACACGTGCCTTTGTAATTGACAAACATAGCTAAGAATTTTCTCCTGTTGCACCATTTTCTATGTCAAATTGAGCACCAAGCGCTTCAAGTAAAACATTGGAGTCAAACTCCAGTACAGAAAGGAAATCTAAATCAATAGAAATCCTGTGCCCCAATTGCAAAGCCAGAGATGTACCACCTGCAAGGGAAAAGTTCTTTAAACATTTTCGTTTGCTGACAGCTTTTGGAGTAGTTCAAAAGTGTCCTCATGAATATTTTTTAGCTGTAGCATCGAAAGGAGGTTTTATCCAGACCAAAATAGACACTTAAAAAGGTAAGTGTTTTAGGATCAAGACTACTACACCTTGGCAATCATCTTCCCAAGCTCATTCGCCATCGCCTGAATGGTTTTCTTCTTCTCCCCTTCAATCATCACCCGAATAACGGGCTCTGTGCCCGATGCCCGAACAAGTATCCGTCCATTCTTTCCCAGCTTTTTCTCCATCTTTTTGACAGCCTTTTGAAAACCTGGAAAATTATCCAAATCTATCTTGGAGCTTGTTCTGACATTATTTAGTACCTGCGGATAGGAAGTCATCACTTTGGCAAGTTCAGATAACTTTTTCTTTCGTTTTCTCATAATTGCCAGCAAACGAAGGGCAGCAAGGTTCCCGTCTCCGGTTGTTATGTGATCGAGAAATACCAAATGGCCTGATTGCTCTCCACCAAAAGAGTATCCATTTTTGCGCATCTCTTCCACAACATACCTGTCGCCCACATTTGTCCGAACCATCTTCCCGCCCATTTCCTTCATGGCGATTTCCAGGCCCATATTGGACATTACGGTGGTAACAAGGGTTTTCTTTTTAAGTTTTTTTCTTTTTATGAGATCTTTGGCACAGATTGCCATGATATGGTCGCCATCAACCACCCTTCCCTTATCATCACAAACGATTAGTCGATCACCGTCTCCATCCAGTGCAAGGCCGATATCAGCGCCGGTTTCTTTAACTTTTGCAGCCATCAATTCCGGATGCAGTGCGCCACACTTGTGATTGATATTTTTCCCGTCTGGGCTTATTCCAAGGCTGGTTACCTTCGCCCCTAATTCTTCCAAAACGTATGGCGCGACACCATACGTAGCACCGTTTGCACAATCTAACACGATATGCATCCCTTCAAGAGTTTGTTTTTTAGGGAAGAAGTTCTTTAAGAATACTATATAGCGACCTTTCGCATCGTCTATTCGCCGCGCTTTACCTACTTCCTCGGCAACAGGACGAAGTGTTGCCATCTTTTGAGAGAAGATCAATTCTTCTATATCAGCTTCTACTTCGTCTGGTAATTTAAAACCATCGCTTGAAAAAATTTTAATGCCGTTATCCTGAAAAGGATTGTGAGATGCTGAAATAACCACTCCTGCATCAGCTCGCATGGAAGTTGTTATAAATGCGATACCCGGCGTTGGCAGAGGGCCAACAAGCAAAACATCAACACCCATGGAGCATATTCCAGCAGCCAGTGCATTTTCAATCATATAGCCTGACACACGTGTATCTTTTCCTATTACAATGCAATGCCGCCGACCTTTCTTGTTTTTGACGATAAAGGCAATTGCACGTCCAACCTGCATGGCTATCTCTGTTGTCATGGGATAACTGTTTGCCACCCCTCTAATGCCATCTGTACCAAATAATTTTCTCATGATTTATTTTTGTTTTTCTTTTTTTGTAGAATTCTCAGGGGTTACCTCTTCAATCAAAGTCACAATCTGAGGCTCAATTTTCAGGATACTTATGGGATTTTCAAACTCTCTATTTGGTATGATTTTCACCTGCATCTGTCCGTTATTTTGTTCATCCGTTGCAGTGGCTTTAAATAATGAATGCAGATCCACCTTATTGCGAATCAAGGTCTTAGGCAGTGCAACAGTGATGGAAACAGTTGCAGGGGTCACCCGCTGCAGTTTTCCATTTTTCTCAACTTTAACAGGAATGGCAGGAATCTTCTTTTGAACAGTTTCCACTTCAATGTCAAGATCAGCAGTTACAGTGGTTGCACCAATTAAATCGATAATTACAGGGTCAAGATCAAGGGGGATCTGGATTTGAGATGACTCATGCAAGCCTCCAATCACTATTGGCTTGGTGCGCAACACATCAAACTGTGACAGTACTGTTCTAGGGCCTGTAATGGAAATCGATTCCGGTTCCATGCGAATACTCTTCATGATGTAATCAGGTGCCAGGGTTCCAACAGTCACGGGGTTTACAACAAACTGTTTCTGGATCATTTTATCCAACGAAAGAATCACACTCTTTGGCTGAATCCGCAGGACTTTCACCCCACGCGGCACACTGATAACATCATTGGTATTTTCAAGAACCATGGTTCCTGGAGTTGCACGGGAAAGATCGACCTGCCGTGAAATAGCCCGATTACCCATATCGAGAATCAAGCTGCGCGGGCCACTGACAGAAACTTCAATTTCCTTTTTAAACTGATTGGAAATAACAAGGTCACGGGGCAGATTAATCACCTCAACAGGAACCATTACATTTTTATTAACAATATCCTCACCACCCACATAATTCCACAATGCAATGGCCAGACCTAAAGAGATAAATCTCAGCACCCAGTCTTTCGGAGAAAGTTGCATCCAGTGTCGGAAATTAAAAACACTCATGATTTACCCATCCATTGTTTCCACCCCGTGGACGAACCGTTTTTAGGAAGAAAGATGGTTCGAAGGGTGTTAGTAAGAGTCAGCTCATCGTGCATGGCAGTAAGCGCCCCATGCTGAACCAGAGATATTTCCTGCGTTTCTTCTGATACAACAAGAATAACGGCATCTGTCTCTTCAGACAGCCCAATTGCGGCTCTATGACGTGTCCCAAAACGTTTACTGATATAGGGGTTTTCTGAAAGAGGCATAATACAGCCGGCTGTCTGGATACGTCCCTTATAAATGATCACACCACCATCATGGAGGGGAGATACTGGCATAAAAACAGAAATAAGTAACTCTTTACTAAGAGTTGCATTCAACTTAAAGCCAGACTCAATAAATTCACGCAGCCCTGTCTCACGTTCAATAACAATTAAAGCCCCAATGCGGCGCTTACTCAAATAAAAGACCGCCCTGATGATTTCGTCCAGATCCTTTTCTGCCATATCAGGACTTCTCTGAAAAGGAGACTTACCAACCTGTGTCAGGGCTTTTCGGATATCCTGCTGAAAAACAATAACAATGATAAGAAAGAGTGAACTGAGAAAGGTTTTAAGAAGCCACTGCAAAGTAGTAAGATCAAGAATGGAGGCCATAAAATAGACCGCACCAACCACAATCAAACCCAAAACCATCTGCACCGAGCGAGTGCCACGAATAATGGCCATGAGCTGGTAAATGATAAAAGCAACAACCAGGATATCCAGGATATCCTGCCAGCGAAGAATAGTTAGACTTTCAAGCATTGACGTTCACACAACAACAAAAGAAATAATTTAAATGTTTTTTCTTTATACTACACGAGTTTAACAACTTTTCCAAAAGAATATCAGACATTACCATTTCCTTACTTAATTTCTACTGCTTTATGCCCGGATTCCACTTCATTACGCACAAGATTTACAATTTCTGCGGCATCAGGACTCTTCAAAACAACCATATCGACCCCTACTTTCTTCGCTTTTTCACGTACTTCGAAGCTCTCATCAGCAGTAAACAAAAGTAGCTTCACATTTTGTCCATTTTCGCTCTCACGCACAGCCTCACAAACCTCAAGCCCTGAAATATCGCCCAGGAGATAGTCGACCACAGCCCCATCCGGCTGTTCCCGCAGGATCATCTCATATCCTTCACGCCCCGTTGAGGAGGTCATGATATTAAAGCCGGATTTTTGAAACAGTCTGGTATACAATCTGCGAATAACAGGATTATCATCAACCAGAACAATCTTCTGAGGTTGCTCCGGAAGCGTCTCATTCAGATCCTGCCTTCCCGTGGAAACAACCAGAAGCTTATCGCCCAGTGCAAGTTGAGACTCTGGAGGTGGGGATAAAATATCTTTGCCATCACGCCGAATCCCCAGAATCTGTTTTTCTATCAATCCGGAAACCACGTCCACGGCATGGTCGGCAAGACCAGATTTTTCATCCACCTCAACCCAGGCGGGATGCAGAACAGGTAATACAGTTTCATCCACCACAATTCCGGGATGCTGTTTTTGGGAACTTGCCATAACCTTATCGGCGACCCTTCTGCCAGCGGAAGCATATGGAGAGATTATGGAGTCCGCACCTGCACGAAGAATTTTTGATTCCGCTGATACAGATTCAGATCGCGCTACAATATGTAGAGTGGGATTTAATTCGCGGGCAGTAAGTACTGTAAAAAGATTCTCCGGGTCAGAATTCAGCAGTGCCAACAAGGATTCAGCTTTTTTTATACCCGCTGCTATCATCGTTTTTTCATCGGTGGCATCACCTGTCACGTACAAAAATCCGCGTTCCTGCAGAATTTCGCACTCTTCCGGAGAATTCTCCAAGACAACAAACTCCTTTCCCGAGTCTGCAAGATGCTCGGCAGCAGCGGCACCCACTCGACCATGCCCACAAATAATAGTATGGTGTTCCAGGCGACTGATCTTTTTTTCCATGACACGTTTCCCCCGTGCCGGACTCGAGGCCCGTTCAATCATTGATTCGGTAAAAGAATGGGCAGCAAAAGCAAGACTTCCAACGCCGAAAAGAAGCAGAAACATTGTAAAAATTCTACCAGTTTCAGATAAAGCGTGGATCTCACCATAACCGACTGTGGTTATGGTAATAACTGCCATATATAGAGCTTCCAGCGGCGTATAATCCTCAATGGTCACATATCCCACAGTCCCCACAACTAAAAAGAAAAGGGTAAGAGAAAGGGATAAAATGATACGACGCCGACTATTCATCTACTTTAAATTTTTTGTATTCAATGTTAATAATGAGAGTACTTTTGAAAAGAGATACCTACTTATTTAAAGCTTATTGCAAAACATATACCAGATGCAAGTAAAAGAATTTCCACAAACAATCTATTTTAATGTCTGATCGTTACGGCTCCATTACCATCAGCTCAGATGCGTCTGCAACTGAACCGGAACAACCGGGCGAATCAGTACCAAAACGTCCGGCACCCAGAGAAAAGAAAAAAGCCTCTACCCGTAAAGGTTTATTCTTTGCTGTCATCGCCTTTTTGGGTATAGCCGCCTATTTCCTTGCAGGAAGCTACCTTGCACCTCTGATAATAAAAAAATATCTGCCTGACTATGTGGAAAACAAAACTGGACTTACTCTCTCCATTGAGAAAATTCGGCTCAACCCGTTCAACTTCCACCTGAGCTTCGATGATATAAAAAGTGATATTCCAAACTCCAGAACAAAAAAACCACTGCTTCAGATTAAATCACTTTTTATTGACCTGGATTTCACTGCACTCATCCGGAATACTTTTGCCTGCGACAAATTAACAATTCAGCATCTGCAGCTGAACCTCACCAGGAATAAAGATAAGACCTATAACATCCCTGCTCTTTCCAAGCTCTCAACAACACAGAATCAGGGCGAGATTATCGATTTTGCCACACTGCCCTTTCTCTTTTCTCTTAATAATATAGACATCAATGACAGCAGCATTACTTTTACGGATACAATAACAGAAAAATCACACAATATTGAAAAATTAAACCTGGCGATCCCCACACTTTCCAACTTTTCCTTTCAATCAAAAAATTATATCCTTCCTCATTTCTCAGCGATTATCAATGGAAGTTCCGTTCAGTTAAGTGGCGAAGCGAAACAGCTTCCTGAAAATCAGGGGTTTCAGACCAAACTCTCATGCTCAATTGAGTCCCTCAATCTCGTTCCCTATTTTTCTTATATTCCCGCCACGTTCCCCCTGGAGTTTTCCAAAGGTCAGGCTGACACCACACTCAATATCTCCTTTTCCCCAAATAAGAAACAGGGCGACCGCTTACAGATAGATATGAGGATGACGGCTACAGATATAGCACTAAAAGAGAAAAACAGTGCGCTGCAAATAACTGTCCCTGTGATGAAAATAGATGCTGCATACATGCCCTTAGCCAAACATCTGCATATCAACAGTGTCATAACAAAGAAAACACATCTTCAAGGAAGCCGGAATGAGATAAACAGTACCTTTCAAAACCTCTTCTTTTACGTTCAAAAGAAAAGGAATTCCCGATCCATTCTCCAGATAGATCAACTCCTGTCTGACGATGGAAAAATCACTTTTCAAGGGGATATAAACAAAAAAACGAAGAATTCAGAATGGAATGATTTGCAACTCTCCATTCGAAACTTTCACTCGATACATACAAGTGCGACCATCCATCTGAGCGGCAGGCATTCGAAGAAACAAGCTTCTTTTTCCTGGCAGGGCAACTTCACAGATACTGGTGCTCTCCAGGGAAAACTCTTTTTCGAAGAACTCCCTGCCATTGCTCTTTTAAATCAATTAACCCCCGTCCCCAATGGCAGTGTCCAGGGGAGCACAACATTCACTTGTGATGTAAATTTTCCCGCCACACAAGATGCAACATTTTCCTATGAACTGAGCAATGGTATTGGTGAAATCGATGGCCTGAAACTTTCACACAAAAAGACGACATGGCTAAAAGCCGAATCTGTTCGATTCACGCGCCTTAGCAGGGCAAATGATCGCTTTAATCTTGGGAATATCTTCCTTAAAAAAGCAGCACTTTCCCTGAACATAAGCGACCTGCCACCTCTTTACAAGCACCTCTTTTCAAATGAAAAACCACCGAAAATTAAAGGTCTCGATTTTTCCGGAACAGTGCACATTAAGACGGATGCAAACCAGAAGAAAACTTTTGATTTGTCGGAAGTCACTTTTCAGGCAAACAAACTCGATAAAGCAAACAGCGCAGACAACTTTGCTTTTAGCGGTAAACCAAGCCCCAATGGGATCGTAAAAGCGAAGGGAAAAATGAGTATTACTCCATTGCAACTCCAGGCAAACCTTGCTTTCTCAGAGGTGGATTCAACCTTAATGCAAGCTTTTCTTTCCAAATGGCCGCTCGTAAAAAACAGCACCGCCACACTCCATGGAAAAGGCACTTTTCACTACCCGTCCCCTGCCTTTCAGGGCAGCTTGCGCTTAACGAATGCAAGCTTGCAAAAATCCGCGAAGAAGCCGCTTTTCAAATGGAAGTTCATGGAACTCCATAACCTAACGTGTACTTTTTCTCCATTTTCTGTGGAGGCGGAATCCATGAGTCTTCAGGAACCGCAATTTCAATGGCAGCGGGATAGCAGTTCACCTTTTAAACACCTGCATCAAGGGGTGTTCTCTCTTTTTCAGAATCAGGAAAAAGAAGACAAGGTCTTCCCCTTTACAATTAAAAAAGTCAATTTCAAAAACGGATCCGTCTCCGTAAAGGATACGCGCCTGTCTCCTGCCTGGAAGACAAGCCTGAAAAACATTGAGGGTTATATCAATAATTTTAACACCAATACTAAAGGTATCTCCTCTTTCACACTGAACGGTACAATAGAAGATGCACCGTTATCACTCACTGGAACTGTTACTCTGTTCGGAAAAAACACAAAAGCCAGAGCAAAAATGCTCATCACCGATTTTCCCCTTGCATCTTTAAAAAAACAGCTTCACTCACTACCTGTCAAAACAAAGAAGGCAAAGCTGAACCTGCACATGAATGTGACAGAAGGCCCGTCTGATTTCAACAGCAAAAACGAAATGCTCATTAAAGACATCGAGGCATCCTCACTGAACTCTGATACAGCATTGGCATTGGCGTTTTTAAAAAATAGCCATGGTGCCTTTCCACTCAACACACAAACGACTGACGGAAGCCAGCCACTCTTAAAAGAGAGTATCGCTTCTTTTAAAACCACGACCATAAAGGCATCGTACGCGCCCCTGCTCCTTGACCGCCAGTTTAAAGACCTACAGGATAATGATCTTATTAGCTTCCACCCCGGAACAAACGTAATCGGAGACAGCGGTCGGGAAACACTTTCGAGATACGCCGCCCTCCTCAAAAAACATCCTGGCCTCGGTCTCATCGTCACCGGAATGGCAGATAAGAAAATTGACGGAAAAGCCCTGCTCGCAATTCAACAGAAAAAAGAACAGCAACGAATACAAACAGAAAATGCAAAAAGACTGGCCATCTTCCAAAAAAAACAGCAGGCTGCCAGGGTAGTCACACCCGGTAAGACTCTTCAGGAAGAAAATTTGGCAAAAGATGAACTCAGCGGGTTTATCCCGTTAAAACCCGAACCTGTTAAGTTAGCCGGCAACGTACTGCCTGAACTTGCAGAAGAACGAAGCCTGCTTGTGGTTGATGCCCTTACTCACAGCTTTGCCATTGCGCCGGAGCGAATAATAACCGCTGCAAACACGGGAAAAAGCGCAGATGAAAGAGCATCAAATGGTGTCCGGATCACCATCAGAGCAATTGCAGCAAAACAATGACGCAATCATGTTGAAACCGCCCTATACCCATTACGATCAACTCCATGTCTATAACTTCGACAAGATCGATATCGGTCAAATTGATGATCCTGATCTCATCGGTACCTGGATTGAAGATGACACCGCAATTCTCTTTTTCCATAAAGAGAAACAGACTCTGGTGAAGGAAATATGTCACCAAAGCGGAGCAAAAATTATCTATGAGGCTAATCTTAATTACCAGGATTGGGAGGCGGGTCTTGACATCACCACTTTTTCTGTACCTCCACTGCTTGTTGTTCCTCTTTGGGAAGCTGACAAACTCACAGAAAACGTTGAAGAGATCCCCATCAAATTAGATCCGAGTGTGATATTTGGCTCAGGTTTTCACCCAACCACAAGGCTTTGTCTGCAAACAATTAGCGATATTATGGGGTCAAATCCAGATTCAATCAAATCCATGGTGGATCTTGGTACCGGAACAGGATTGCTCTCATTGGGTGCTGCAAAACTGGGGGTTCAACAGATACGCTCCTATGACAACAACCCCTTTGCCTGTTCTGTTGCTGAGAAAAATGTGGGCTTAAATAATTGTGAGGATCAGATCACTGTTTTGGAAGCAGATCTTCGCGGCGCACTCCCCGATACCCATGTTGACCTGCTGGTGGCCAACCTGTACAAAGGCTTACTACTCGATTTTTTTGAGAATCCGAACTTTTGGAATGCAAAATTTTATATTATTTCAGGGTTTATCCCATCCATGGAAGAAGAACTGTTAGCAGCCCTTCCCATGAGCCGGCTGAAACTTCTTGAAAGAAGAAAAAGTGAAACGTGGCGACTTTGGCTCCTTGCGAACGCTACAAGGCTGGAATAGCAATCCATGCAGGCATTTCCAGATCAATATGGTTCCATAATCACCTGGCTTGGGATTATTTCCACTGTCACCTTTTTCGTAAGCCTCCTTATAATTCCCTGGATAATCTGCAGACTGGACAGGAATTTTTTCCTCCACCTTCATGAGCATACAAAAAAAGAGGATGAACATCCCGCAATATTCATCCTCTTGAAAATTCTACGATATTTTATGGGAGCACTTCTGCTTTTTGCAGGTACCCTGATGCTGTTTCTTCCAGGTCAGGGCATCCTTACAATGCTCCTTGGAATCAGCCTGCTGGATTTCCCCGGTAGACGCAAACTCATAGATGGAATCCTTGAGTTGCACCCCATTCAAAAAAGTTTAAACTGGATCAGGAAAAAAGGTAATAAAACTCTATTTTCTTTTACCAATAGTGACAAAGCTATCCAATCTTGATGGACTCGTAAAAACGCTTCATCTTCTTCTAACAACAGGTAGCAATGATCACCACAAGCAAGCTACAGCAGGCGCTGCTCATCTGGTTTGACAAAAACCAGCGAGATCTTCCCTGGAGACACAATTATGAACCTTATCAGATCTGGATCTCTGAAATTATGGCGCAACAGACGCAAATGGATCGAGTGGTGAAGTACCATAATCGCTGGATGAATTCTTTCCCGGATATCCATTCCCTTGCCAGAGCCTCGGAAGATCAAATTCTAAAATGCTGGGAAGGTTTGGGGTATTATTCGCGGGCAAGAAATATATATAAAACAGCGAATCTCCTGATCGACAAACATAATGCAACCCTTCCCAAAAGGATTAAGACCCTCCTTTCCCTGCCGGGGATTGGCCCCTATACAGCTTCCGCCATTGCCTCCATTGCCTACGGGGAAGATGTTGCAGTGGTGGATGCAAATATTGAACGAATTTTTGCAAGGCTCTTCAACATTGACCTTATTCCGGGAAGCCCTGAGGCAAAACGGGAATACTGGCAAAAAGCTACGGCTCTTCTTCCAAAAGGTGAGGCCAGAAACTTCAATCAGGCCCTAATGGAACTGGGTGCACTGGTCTGCCGCCCAAAACAACCAAACTGTTCTGTCTGCCCAGTGGCAACGCATTGTCTGGCACTGCAATATGACCTTATACCGGAACGCCCGATCCCTAAGAAAAGCACCAAAACCATTCCCATCAAAATGGCAACCGGCGTTTTGCTGCACCAGGGATTAGTATTTATTCAACAGCGTTTGGCTGATGACGTATGGGGAGCACTCTGGGAATTTCCAGGGGGAAGAATGAAAGAAGATGAGACCGCAGAAGATACGGTTGTTCGTGAATATATGGAAGAGACAGAACTTGCTGTTCGGGTGGATTCTAAAATAACCACCACCATCCACCATTTCACAAGATACAAGGTAACACTACACTGTTTTTTTGTAAGTCTTCAACAGCATGAGAGCGATCCTGTGCTTCATGCTGCCCAGGAATTTCACTGGATCCCTTTTGAACAGATAGATCAGTATGCCTTTCCGGCAGGACACCGAAAACTTATCACATTTATGAAAAGCAACAAACTCGCGTAGCTCAAAAGACCAGACAGGATCATCAGGCCCCCTCCTCTATCGTAGCAGAATTCTGATCGCCTGTGTTTTCATCTGCGTTCCAGGGAGCCACCCAAATTAGTAGTATCATCCCGGGAATTGCCAATACAGCACAGACAAAAAAGAAATGGGTATATCCTATTCCACTCACGTTACCTAAAAGTGTAAAAAACAACCCATCTTTTTCTTTAATCCCCTCAACCAGTACCCCTGCCAGAATTCCGGAAAAAGATTTGGGTATAGCAAACAAGGAACTCAACAGGGCAAGCTGGGTGCCAGTGAATTTTTTATTGGTACTTTTGGCAATAAATGCCATCAAAGCGGCGGAGCCAAGCCCGACGCCAAGGTATTCAAAGGCAACCACCCCACCCAAAACCCAAACATTTGGCCCCACTTCACTGAGCAACGCAAAACCAAAAATAGACATCACCTGAACAACTCCAAAAACCCACAGAGCCTTGTTTATTCCCATTCGATACATCAATAGCCCACCAACAAAACCACCAAGCAACATTGACCACAAGCCAACCACCTTCGCAACTGTTCCGATGATTGTTTTTGAAAACCCGACATCAAGATAAAATGGTGTGATCAGTGCTGTTGCCACTGTATCGCCAAATTTATAGAAAAAGATAAACAATAAAATCAGCAGGCCGGTTTTAAAGCCATCCCGCAGAAAAAACTCTTTAAACGGTTCAACAACGGCCTCCTGCAGAGACTTTGGTGGAGGAACCTCTGTGGCAACCTCACTGATCACAAAGGTATGAATAATTCCCACAAACATAAATAAGGAAACCACAATGAAAACCATGGACCATGGCATATAATCAGACAAAATAAGGCCCAGCCCGCCAGGAATAAACCCGGCAACCCTGTATGCGTTTGCATAGAATGAACTTCCAAGCCCCAGCTCGTTATCCGGCAGCAATTCACGACGATACGCATCCAGCACAATATCCTGGGTGGCGGAAAAAAAACCAATGGCCAGTCCAACATATAAAATTATCTGAATATCTTCCTGCGGATTTAACACTGCCAGCGTTACCATAAACAGCAGGAGGCCGATCTGGCTCACCATCATCCAGCCACGTCTTCTCCCCAAAAATGGCGGGACATAACGATCGAGAAAAGGTGCCCAAAGATATTTAAAAGAGAAAGGAAGTAAAACCAGCCCAAAAAATCCAATTGTTTTCAGGTCAACATTCTCGCTCCTGAGCCATGCAGGGATAAGCTGTGCCAGAAAATATAACGGGAGACCTGCGGTAAATCCGTTGAAGATACAAATCAACATTCTTTTGTTCATCAATGCCTTCCACAGACTCGGTTTTTCCTCCGCACAGTTACGCTTCCTGCCATCTATAATCTCACTCATTCTTCTCTTTTCCCCACAACCTATTTATGGTACTGTTTGTCGACGTAACGAATTAACCTTAGTTCTCTATTAAAAGCAAACAGCTTTCCAGATTTAAATCTTATGTCAGTCAAAATTTATAACACCCTTACACGAAAGAAAGAAGCATTCCAATCCCTTGAAGCGGGACATATAAAACTCTACGTCTGTGGAATCACTTCTTACGATTATTGCCATATCGGCCACGCGAGATCGGCACTTGCCTTTGATATGATCGTTCGCTATTTCCGGTATCTTGATTACAAAGTCACCTACATTCGAAACTTTACAGATATCGATGATAAAATCATTGCAAGAGCATCCGAGCAAAACACTTCAACAGAAGAACTGGCCAACCGATTTATCAACGAATTTTATATGGATATGGACAGACTCGGTGTGGACAGACCCACAATGGAGCCAAAAGCCACCGAACACATTCAGGAGATGATAGACCTTATCAGTGAACTTATCGACAAAGATATGGCTTACGCTGCAAACGGCGATGTGTACTACCGGGTAGGCTCTTTCGCAGAATACGGAAAACTCTCCGGCAGAAAGCTGGAAGATATGCAGGCTGGTGCCCGAATACGGGTTAACGAAAACAAAGATGACCCCATGGATTTTGTACTATGGAAGGCTTCAAAACCTGGTGAACCCAGTTGGAAAAGCCCTTGGGGAGCTGGTCGGCCTGGCTGGCACATTGAATGCTCTGCCATGAGCCGAAAATACCTTGGAGATACCTTTGATATACATGGCGGTGGCCAGGATCTGATTTTCCCCCATCATGAAAATGAACTCGCCCAAAGTGAGGCGGCAAGCAACAAACCTTATGTAACCATGTGGGTTCATCACGGTTTTGTCACCATCCGCGATGAAAAGATGTCGAAATCTCTTGGTAATTTCTTAACCATCCGGGATATCCTTGACCATTACCACCCCGAAGTGCTCCGGTTTTTTATCTTTTCCACCCAGTATCGCAACCCTCTCGATTTTTCTGAAGCTGCCATGCAGGATGCCATGGCAGGACTCAATCGTCTCTATGAATGCCTTGCAGCAGTTAATGCTTTAGGCGATAATTGCTCAGACACTGTTGCCCCTGTGGCAGGCAATAAAGATATAAGAAAAATTAATGCGCTGGAAGGGAAGTTTCAAACAGCCATGAACAATGATTTCAATACGGCTCAGGCACAGGGATGCTTATTTGAAACAATAAAAGTCATAAATAAAATTATTAGACAACTCCCCGACTGTCCTTCGATACAAGACACAAAGCTCTTACAAAAAAGTGGCGAAACCATCAAAAAACTTGCAGGTATCATGGGGATTCTCCAGGAAGATGCCACCGAATACCTGGCTGCCAGAAAAGCAGAAATGCTTGCCAAAACAGATATCAGCGAAGCCGAGATACTCACATACATCGAGCAAAGAAATCAGGCACGGGATGACAAAGATTGGGCACGCAGTGACGAAATCCGGGACTCGCTGCTCAACAAAGGTATTGAATTAAAAGATGGCCCGGACGGAACCGGGTGGAGTGTAAAACGCAGCTAAAATGAGTACAATCACTCGATCACCCACCGTTTCCGGAAGATTTTATCCGGGAGACAACAACTCATTACGTACCACAATTCAAGACCTCACAGGAACTCTGCCGGAACAAAAACAAAGCGTTCTGGCAGCTGTGTCACCCCATGCCGGATATGTTTACTCGGGAAGTGTTGCAGCTGATACCATAGGCCGGATCAAAATCCCGAAAAACGTCATTCTTCTTGGCCCAAATCATACAGGAAAGGGAAAGCCCATTGCCCTTTCAACTGCAACCTGGGATATGCCCATGGGCCCTGTTCCCGTTAATTGGGATCTTGCACGGGCAATTCGTGATGCAAGTGATGTAATAGAAGAAGATGAGCTTGCCCATCAATATGAGCATTCACTCGAAGTACAACTGCCTTTTTTGCAGATGGCACAACCTGAACTCTCCATCGTGCCCATCGCCATTTCCCATGTTTCCTATCAGATTTTGGAGAAAATCAGCCTGTCCATTGCCGGAGTCATTAAACAAAGTGGACAGAAAAATGACATTCTGATGGTCGCCTCTTCAGATATGACCCACTATGAACCACGCATTGATGCAGAAAAAAAAGATCATTTTGTCCTCAAAAAGCTGGCTGAAATGAATCCTGAACTACTTTATCGGTCTGTTACCGAAAACCATATATCCATGTGTGGCATTATGTCAGTGACAGTTGCCCTGCTTGTCTCCCTTCAGCTTGGTGCAACAAAAACAGAACTTATTCGATATACGGATTCAGGGGAGGTCTCCGGTGATATTGATCAGGTTGTTGGCTATGCGGGGGTCCTTATTTCGTAAGTTTTATTTTCCCTTGACAGAATCTTTAAAACTTTCTAAATAAACCACCTCAATAAAGTCGCATCCTGGGGGATGGTCTAATGGCAAGACAGCGGACTCTGACTCCGCTTATCAAGGTTCGAATCCTTGTCTCCCAGCCAAAACAAAAAACCGGCAAGATCGGATTTGATTTTATCACCTTTTGATGGGCTCGTAAAAACTCTTCATCTTCTTCGTTACTGCAAATTCCTTATATTTTCAACGTACCCTAGTACGCCGAAAAGACAAGAAATTTCCGTGCCTCGAATATAAAGGTTTTTCCAAGTCCATCTTGTTTTCATTCCCCTGTTTTTCCTGCCTTTTCAAACCGTTACCACCATGTAACACGTTAACAACTGATACCTAATACATGGCGTTAATATTCCTATCCCAAAAAAATAACAAAATTTTTGTTTTTTTCTTCAAGAGCAATTTGAAAATATCATCGACTTAGCGTATAGTGCTGTGCGTTTCAACAGCACTTGCTCGTTACTGTTTACCTCAATAGGATAATCGAAATATGAAGAAGTCAGGATACCTGCTTTGCCGGGCCGGTATAATAGCATTTTGTGTACTTGCCTTTTATAGCACCAATATCATGGCAAAAAGTCAGAATGAAGCAGGGTCTGCACTTGAAAAACGTACGGATCTTATAATCATAGACAATATGGTATCCTTTGGTCCTCTTAAAAAGGCTACCGTTGAATTTCCCCATGATGCGCACACGAAAGCTCTTTCAAAGAAAAACAAATCCTGCGAGACCTGCCACCTAAAAGAGAAAGAGCAGTTCTATCCCTTATTCAAACGGCTGAAGAACAGTAATAAAAAAGCGGTTATGGATATCTATCATGACAACTGTATCGCCTGTCATGGTGAAATGAGGCTCAAAGGTGAAGAAACCGGCCCCGTTGAATGTGACAGCTGCCACCGGGAACAAAAGAAGTTCAGCTCGTCCCGCATAGCCATGGGCTTTGACAGTTCGCTCCATGCTCGCCACGTACAGGCACATGAAAAAAAATGTGAAACCTGCCATCATGAGTATGACGAAAAGACCAAAAAACTCTTTTACGCCAAAGGAAAAGAGGGAACCTGCCGCTATTGTCACAAAGAAGAGACCCATGATAATTTTGTATCAATGCGTGTCAGTTCCCATATCGCTTGTATAAACTGTCATATAAAGAACCAGGAAAAAAGTACGCTTAATCTTCCTGTGAAGTGCTTCCAGTGTCATGATGCGACCTATCGGGCCACCATCAAGAAGCTCGACATTATCCCAAGGCTTGAAAGAAATCAACCGGATATGGTGCTGGTCAAAACAGGCAATAAGGATCTCGATAGTGGGGAAAAAAGCAGGATGAGCCTTGTTCCTTTTGACCATAAGGCCCATGAGGGATACAACAATACCTGTCGAGTCTGTCATCATCAGGAAATGAAAAAGTGTAGTGAATGTCATACCCTTGGCGGATCGGATGCTGCTAAAGGGGTGAGCCTTGAACTTGCCATGCACAAAAAGGATGCAGATCGAAGCTGCGTTGGCTGCCATACCGCGCAGTATCTGAAAAATAAAAACTGCGCCGGCTGCCATCAATCCACACCAGTCACTACCAAAATGAGCGACAGGTCATGTGCTGTCTGCCACATACCACTGCCAAAAGAAGTACCAATTAATGACCTTACTGCCAAACTGCTCCTTGAAGCGCGTCCTGAAAAAGCTCCTGTGTATACCGAGGAAGAAATAGCTGAAAAAATCATTATTGGAAAACTCTCCAGAAAATACGACGCTGTGAATTTTCCGCACAGGATGATCGTCAAGAAGATCACAGAAAATATGGGCGACAACAAGCTGGCACTACACTTCCACGCTGAAAAAGGAACAACCTGCAGCGGATGCCATCACAATGCACCACTTACCCAAAAACCTTCCGGGTGCAGCAGCTGCCATACAAAAACATTCAATGACAAAGATATGCACAAGCCGGGAATTGTTGGCGCATATCATCTCCAGTGCATGGAATGCCACACCACCATGCAGATAAATAAAGTTGGCTGCACTGACTGCCATAAAGAAAAAAGCCCGCTATCCTCAGCACCGCAGAAAGAGGGGAAAGAGTAAATGTCCATATCACGAAGAAAATTCCTCGGATGGATGGGAACCGCAGGCCTTGCCACTTCACTGCTTGGAAAAAGTGCAAGTGCTGCATCCACCAAAGAGTTCACCGGCCACCCGAACAGCTATGGAGTTCTCCATGACATCACCAGATGTGTCGGCTGCAGATCCTGCGAAGAGGGTTGCAACACGGTAAATGAACTTCCTAAACCCGCAAAAGCGTATTCAGATAAATCTGTTTTAAACAAAAAGCGCAGGTTTTCCACAACAGAGTTTACGGTTGTAAACAAAATGGTGCAAAAGGGCAGTCCGATTTTCTGGAAAACGCAGTGTAACCACTGCCTGGAACCAGCCTGTGCTTCAGTCTGTTTTGTGAATGCCTTTGAAAAACTCCCCAGTGGTGCTGTGGTTTATGATGCTTCCGTCTGTGTTGGGTGCAGATACTGTATGATGGCCTGCCCCTTTGAAGTGCCAACCTACGAATATGACGATCCTTATACACCCGAAATTGTAAAATGCACTCTCTGTGCTCCACGAATTGAAAAGGGGTTACTTCCCGGATGTGTTGAAAGCTGCCCCACCGAATCACTGATATTTGGAAAGCGGGATGATCTTCTGAAAATTGCCCGCGCCAGAATTGAAAAATACCCTGACCGCTACGTTGATCATATTTACGGAGAGCACGAAATGGGCGGTACCAGCTGGCTCTATCTCTCTGGTGTTCCTTTTAAGGATTTAGGTTTGCGGGAAGATCTTGGTAACACACCTGCGCCAAAGCTTACATCAGGCGCCCTGCATGTGGTTCCCATGGTTGTTTCCCTGTGGCCGGTATTTCTGGCCGGAATGTATGGTATGGCAAAACGACGCGATAAGATTGCAGCTGAAGAAAAGCTACAAGCGGTGAAAACGGCAGTTGAACTTGCAGAGAACAAAGCTGCTGAAACACTTTCGCAAGCCATGGAAAAAGCAAGTAAAGAGAAAGAGAACATCTTGAAAAGAGTTGCACGAATCAAGGAAAAGGCAGCCAAAACGGAGGAGGGGTCCTGATGCCTACGCAAAATAACAGCCAGGCTCCCAGAATAACAGCGGCCGCCTTACATTTTATGCGTGATGATAACAAAAAGTTTTCACCACTTGCAGTCATAACGGGCATTATTCTCGTTGTTGGTACTATTCTTACTATTTTACGTTTCACCCAGGGTCTGGGTGCTGTAACCAACCTGACAAATACCCACCCGTGGGGAATGTGGATCGGCTTTGATCTGATGTGCGGTGTGGCTCTCGCCGCTGGTGGATATACAACATCTGCTGCCTGCTATCTTTTCGGAATGAAAAAGTACCATTCAGCCGTACGGCCCGCAATCCTCACAGCATTTCTTGGCTATGCAACGGTTGTTGTCTCGCTTCTCTATGATGTTGGTCGCCCTGATCGTCTTATTCTTGCCTACCCTTTTGTTGTACAGCAGGGAACAACATCACTGCTTTTTGAAGTGGGTTTGTGCGTACTCCTATATCTCACGGTTCTCTTTCTTGAATTCACTCCCATTCCCTTGGAGTGGCTGGGGCTTAGAAGAGCGCGAAACATAGCGGTAAAGCTTACGCTCGCGCTCACGATTCTTGGTGTTGTCCTCTCCACGCTCCACCAGTCATCCCTTGGTGCATTATTTCTGATTGCCCCCTCAAAGCTTCACCCGCTCTGGTATTCACCGTATATTGCAGTGTTTTTCTTTGTCTCAAGTATAGCCGCCGGTCTGTCCATGGTGATTTTTGAAGGATCGCTTGCACACAAAGCCTTTCACCACCGAATGGGCACAACCTATCTTGAAGAGCATCCACCCCTTGTACTTGGTTATGCAAAAGCAGCTTCACTTGTTCTGTTTGGCTACTTTATGGTGAAGATCGTTGGTATTACCGCAGGAGACAACTGGCACTACCTTGCAACTCCTTACGGTGTCTGGTTTCTGGTTGAGATCTTAGGCTTTGTTGCCCTGCCCTGCTTTCTCTTTGCCATGGGCTCAAGAAACAAAGATATCGGCTTAATTAAATTTACAGCAGCACTCACAATTACAGGCATCGTCCTTAATCGCCTCAATATCAGTATAATCGCCTTTAACTGGCACCTGCCACTTGATGAGCGCTACATTCCCAGCTGGATGGAGATCGCTCTTTCGATCTACATGGTGACTTGTCTGATTCTGGTATTCAGATTTATTGCGACGCGCATGCCGGTTTTTGACGAACACCCCGATTTTAAAGAGCACCACGAATAGCAGGAAGACAGGAAAGAAATGATATGATACACACACTTCAGGATTTCATGCTGCATACAGAAAGCAATACCTACATCCTTATGGGAGTTTATCTGATCTGTATGGTCGGATTCTGGATGTTTTTAACACACAAAGATGAAGAACAGGATTGATAGGGGAATCTGACACTATGCTCTATACATTTATGGTCTATATAGCTCTATCCATCTTTGGGATTGGACTGATTTACAGTCTTTCCAACTGGTTCCGTCTAACTGTTGGAAGCAATGCAGATGGAACAACAACAGGTAACCGAATCAGCGCAGCCTTTAAAGGCATTGCCAGCATCCTCAATAAAGAAAAGCTTACAATTCTCGGAAAAGTTTTTGTACAGGATATACTGCTTCAAAAACACATTAAGAAACAGGATAGACTTCGCTGGATCATGCATATGCTGATATTCACGGCATTTATGTTCCTGCTCGTTTTTCATGCATTTGATAAAATTATCAAAACTCCAATCTTTAACAGGTTTTATCTTAGTATGAACCTCTGGCTGGTTCTTGCTGGTCTTATGGTACTTACCGGTCTTGGAGTTGCCCTTTACAGAAGATATATTCTAAAAGTTTCGAGGCTGAAAACCAGTGGTATGGATCTCTATACCATCCTCATAATTGCTGCCATTATTCTCTCTGGAATGCTCATGGAGATAATCAAGCTCGGATCCTATGATTCATACCAGACGATCTGGTGGTTGCATATATTCCTCTCTTTACTGGCTCTTGCCTTGCTCCCTTTCAGCAAGATGTTCCATATGTTCACCACCCCGCTCAGCCTACTGGCTAATGCGGTGATGGATGAGAACTCGGATCCTGCTAATATCGCCACAAAACAGATGATGGAACTTGATGCCTGCACTCACTGTGATACCTGCAGCAAACACTGCTCTGTTGCTGTTGCCTATGATACTCTTGGCAACGACAATATTTTACCATCGGAACGAATGACTTTTCTGAAAGAATATGTTGCCAACAAAAATATCAGTACCAAAAAACTCGCTGCCATTCAGCAGGGAATCTACCTCTGTACCAACTGTGACCGCTGTACTGTTGTCTGCCCGGCTGGTATAAATCTGCGTGAACTCTGGTTTTCTGCCCGGGAAGCACTCATTCAGAAAAAACTTCCGGTTGATCTGATGCTGACGCCCTTTTCCTACTTCCGTGGGCTCAATCACCAAAGAATAGGTCAGAAACAGTACGATATTCCACTGGCTACTGTAAAGAATACACTGACATCCGGAGACGATTTTTCCCAGGCAACACTTGATGCCCCCATCGTTCTGGATCACGGAGATAACGAATTCCAGAACGCTCTTGGGATATCTGAGAGGACAGAAAGTTTTAACTACTGCTTTTCATGTGAAAACTGTTCAACGGTATGCCCAGTGGTTATCAATTACGCCGACTCACAACAAAGTCTTGATCTCCTGCCGCACCAGATAATCCGCTCAGTTGCTCTTGGCCTAAAAGATATGGCCACAGGATCAAAAATGTTGTGGAATTGCCTGACTTGTTACCAATGTCAGGAACACTGCCCACAGGGAGTAAAGGTGACGGATATTTTCAATAAACTTAAACTCATCTCCATTGAAGATCATAAGTAGTACAGGAACGAAATGATGAAATATACACTATTTGTCGGCTGCAATATACCGGCAAGGGTTCAGCAATACGAACTGGCTGCAAGAAGTGTGGCAAACAGGCTTGGTATTGAACTGGTGGAAAACCAGGAATACAAATGCTGCGGCTACCCCATGCAGAATAGCGACAATAAAACATTCCTTATGATGGCTGCCCGTAATCTGGCACTTGCCGAAAAAGAAGGGTTGGACATGATGGTGCTGTGCAAGTGCTGTTTTGGCAGCCTCAAAAAAGCCGCTCATCAGATTAAACAGGATGCTGCTTTACAGAAAGAAGTAAATACTTTTCTGGCAAAAGAAGGCCTAAGCTATTCAGGAAAAACAGCAATAAAACACTTTCTCTCCATCCTCTTTCATGATGTTGGTATTAAAAAGATTAAAGAAACAATAAGCTCTCCTTTCACAGATCTAAATATTGCGACCCACTATGGATGCCACGCTCTAAGGCCTAGCGATGTAACACAGTTTGATAATCCCGTGAATCCTTCTCTTTTTGATGATCTGGTAAAAGTAACAGGAGCTAAAAGCGTAGAATGGTCTTTGCAACTTGAATGCTGTGGCGCGCCTCTCATGGGCGTGAACGATAAGCTTTCAATGGATCTTGCCGGTAAAAAACTAGCCGACTGTAAAGCTGCAAATGCGGACTATATATGTGTGGGCTGTCCCTATTGCCAAATGCAGTTTGATCGGATTCAGAATTTGATGCTCTCTGAACGTGGGCAAAAACAAAACAATGAAATTCCAAGCATCGTTTATCCACAGCTCTTAGGGCTTGCCATGGGGATTTCGGAAGAAGCCCTTGGCTTGAAAATGAATATGCTCGATATTACTACCCTTGAATCTTATATACAGACGGAGACAGAAAATTGACTCTTGAAAAAATCGGCGCCGTAATGGTTGTTGGTGGCGGGATAACCGGAATGCAGGCAGCGCTCGATGCTGCAAACACCGGTTACTACGTTTATCTGGTTGAACGATCACCCTCCATTGGCGGGTTGATGGCTCAACTGGACAAAACGTTCCCCACTAACGACTGTGCAATGTGAGTCATCTCACCTAAACTGGTCGAGGTCGGCCGGCACATAAATATAGAATTACTTACGCTGTCAGAGGTCACGGATATAACAGGTGACCATGGAGATTTTACTGTCTCGCTGACCCAGCACCCACGCTACGTGGATATGGACAAGTGTATCGCCTGTGGTGCGTGTACTGCAAAGTGTCCCAAAAAAGTAGTCAACGAATTCGATGGCAGGCTCTCCAAACGCAAAGCTGTCTATGTCGATTACGCCCAGGCTGTACCGCTGAAATATGCAATCGATGACAGCCAATGCTTTTTTCTCACCAAGGGTAAATGTAAAAAGTGCGAAACAGTATGCCCCACAGGTGCCATCAACTATGACGATACTGCACAGGATCTCAGCATCAATGTAGGTGCAGTGATTTTTTCCAGTGGCTGCAAACCCTACGATCCATCCACCCATGATGTTTATGGATATAACAGTTCAAAAAATATCGTAACAAGCCTTGAGTTTGAGCGTATTCTCTCCTCATCCGGGCCTTTTGGCGGGCATCTGGTTCGACCTTCTGATAATAAAGAGCCTAAAAAGATCGCCTGGCTGCAGTGTGTTGGATCCCGGGATGTGCATATTGGTGCCAAAGGCTATTGCTCAAGTGTCTGCTGTACCTATGCCGTAAAAGAGGCAATGCTTGCCAAGGAACATGCGAAAAATGGTCTCGATGCTGCCGTTTTCTACATGGATATCCGTACCCACGGAAAAGAATTTGAGCAATATTACAACCGTGCCAAAGATGAATTTGGTGTCCGCTTTGTGAAATCCAAAATCACCAATATTGTGCCCACGGAAGATGGCAATCAGTTACTCCGCTATATTGATGAATCCGGCAATCTTGCTGAAGAGGAGTTTGACATTGTTGTACTCTCAGTCGGGCTTGAAGTCGGGCAATCTGCCATAAAGCTAGCCGATAAACTCGGCACAAAACTGGATAAATATAATTTTGTTTCAACCAGCAGTTTTAGTCCTGTATCAACAACAAAACCTGGCGTGTATACCTGTGGAGCCATTGAAGCACCCAAGGATATCCCTTCTTCTGTTATTGAGGCCAGCGCATCAGCCGGTAGTGCCGGTAGTGCTCTCAGCGAGTCCCGCTGGACTCTTACCAAAACAAAAGAAACTCCGTCAGAGCTTGATATCAGAGGAGAACGTCCACGAATCGGGGTCTTTATCTGCTGTTGCGGAACAAATATCGCAGGTGTCGTAGATGTACCTGGAGTGGTTGAATATGTAAAAGACTTACCATACGTCACCTTCTCCGACCAAGGATTGTTCAGCTGTTCACAGGATGCCTTGAATAATCTTGCTGCAACCATTGAAAAACAGAAATTAAACAGAGTAGTGGTCGCTGCCTGTACTCCTAAAACCCATGAACCGCTTTTTCAGGAAACCCTGGGTACCACTGGACTCAACAAATATGTCTTTGAGATGGTAAACATCAGGAACCAATGTTCCTGGGTGCATAAAGACAATCACGAACTGGCCACTGAGAAGGCAAAGGATCTGGTTCGCATGGCAGTTGAGAAGGTTGCTCTCATGGGGCCGTTAAAAGAAGTGGAGCTTGAGATTAATCAGACAGCACTTGTTATTGGTGGTGGTATTGCAGGACTTCAGTCTGCAAAAACGCTCTCCGAGCAAGGCTACCATGCCCACATCATTGAAAGAGAAGAACGTCTTGGTGGTAAAGGCTTATCCATTCACGAAACATGGATGGGAGAAAATGTTGCCGAAAACGTCGATCAGCTCATTACTGCTGTTGAGAATGATGACAACATCGAAGTTCATAAAGCCTCTGAAATCAAACATGTGGATGGTTTTGTAGGAAACTTTACAACAACGATTCAATCTTCTGATGCTACTGTTGATATTGAGCATGGTGTTACCATCATCGCCTCCGGTGCCAATGAACTAAAACCCGATCAATACCTTTATAGTGAGGATGACAGGGTAATGACTGGCCTTGAACTTGACCGGAAAATCATTACAGGGGATGCAAGTATAGAAGATACCCAAACAGTTGTATTTATCCAGTGTGTGGGGTCAAGAATTCCCGAGCGCCCCTACTGCTCCAAGGTCTGCTGTACCCATTCCATCAAAAATGCCCTCACTCTTAAAAAGGGTAAGCCTGATATGGAAATCTATATTCTCTACAGGGACATGCGAACATACGGACTACGTGAAGATCTTTACCGAGAGGCACGCGAAAAAGGAATCAAGTTCCTGCGGTATAATTTTACGAAAGGGATTGAAGTTGATTACGACGGGGATGATCTGCAGGTAGATTTTACCGATACTGTCATGCGCAGAAAAATGTCAATCAGACCGGATATGCTGGTGCTTGCCACCGCCATTATTCCACCCCAGAAAAATCCTCTTGCGCAAATGTACAAAGTAACGCTCAACAACGACGGCTTCTTTATGGAGGCACATGCCAAATTGCGCCCTGTGGACTGCTCAACAGATGGTGTTTTCCTCTGTGGACTTTCCCACGGCCCAAAACCCATTGATGAATCTGTATCCCAGGCCATCGCCGCAGCCACAAGGGCCGTTACTCTGCTTGCAAGAAAAACCATTTCTATCAGCGGAACGGTGGCTGAAGTCAACCCGAAAGATTGCAGCGAATGTGGCGGATGTGTTTCTATTTGTCCCTACTCTGCGCCATCTCTCATTGAAGAATCCGCACGATTCTTCCCCGGAAGGGCCCAAATCAATCCAGCCCTTTGTAAAGGATGCGGATTATGCGTGGCCTCGTGCAGATCTGGTGCCATACGTCTGCATGGCTTTGATAATGATCAGATACTGTCGCAGATTGCTGCGATCAGCGAATAAAGCAAAGGAGTTAATATGTCCGATTGGGAACCTAAAATAATAGCCTTTTTATGTAACTCCTGTAGTTACGGGGCAGCGGACCTGGCAGGTGTCGGCAGGATGCAGTACCCAGCCAATATCCGGGTTATCCGTATTCCCTGTGCAGGCAGAATGAGCCCTAAATTTGTTCTTTCAGCTCTGCGGGAAGGGGCAGACGGAGTCTGGGTCTCCGGCTGACACCCTGGCGAATGCCATTACCTGGAAGGTAATTATCACGCACGAAGAAAGTTCACTCTTTTCACCCGAATGCTGGTTCACTTAGGGATAGAACCTGAACGCTTACAATTTTCCTGGATATCCTCTGCGGAATCCACCAAATTTATTGATGTGGTAACCGAAATAACGGATGCGGTGAGGAAGGTCGGTCCGAACAAAAAACTTGTGAAGAATATGGTCAGGAAACCGTAACATGCAAAGCTATAGTGAAAAAATAAAAGAAATCGCAATCAGGCTTCTAAAGGACGAAACGGTTGAGGTGGTGTTCGGCTTTCGTGAAGGAACTCTCCCCATGGCCAGCCCGCCATTTGCAGCAAAAACGGTGGAAGATGCGGAACAACTCACCTGGACCAGTCACTGTTGTATCAATCTTGCCAATTATCTTATGGATCATAAAGGAAAAGTCGCAATTTTTGCCAAGGGCTGTGACTGTAGATCCATCGTCAACCATATCGGTGAAGGCAAGGTAAAACGTGAAGATCTGCACATCATCGGTGTGCCGTGTAAGGGAATGGTTGAACGCCACACCATCTGCACACTGTTTGACGATGAGATTGATGAGGCTGTTGAAGAAGACGATGGCACAATACTTGTCCGAGGTAACGGTCGCGAAGAGAAATACCAAAAAGCTGACGTTATGCGGCAATGCTGCAAGGTCTGCGTCCACAGAAACCCTGGTATCTATGACGAACTGGCTGCTGAACTTGTTACAATACCAGATGATATTAAACGCTACCGGGAAGTGGAAGAAGTTGAGGAACTGGGAGTGGATGAACGCTGGAACTTTTTTGAAAATCTGGTCTCAACCTGCATCCGCTGCTACGCCTGCCGTGATGCCTGTCCTACCTGCTACTGCCCAACCTGCTTTGTTGATGAAGCACAACCACAATGGGTTGGAAAAGGTGATGAAGAGCCAGACATTATGACATTTCATATTCTTCGTGCCTTCCACACAGCAGGCCGTTGTACCGATTGCGGTGCCTGTGTTTCCTCCTGTCCCATGGGAATCAATATGAGGGCCTTCACCAAAAAGCTTGAAAAAGACTGCCTCGACCTCTGGGATTGGGAGTCCGGGCTTACAAGTGATGTACGCCCGGCTTTGGAGACATACCAGCCCGGTGATCCTGAAGATAACTTCAAATAGGCAATAGAGATGCGCATTCTACAGATACGAAAAACCGACTGGGCGGCAGGTCTTGAGAAATCACGAAAAGACCACAGCCTGATCGGCCCCGTACGGGAAAGAAATAACACCAGTAAATTCAGAGAGCTGGAGGTCGGTGAGGAACCCGATTTTTCCATCACCACAACAACCATGTCTCCTAAATCGGTGGTATTTCCCCAGTCAGAAGTGATGTTCACCTACACAACGGACAAGGCTTCCCCCGAGTGCAATATCATGAAGGTTCCGAAAAATGATTATTCACCACGGGCAATTATCGGAATCAGACCCTTTGATGCTGCTGCCATGAACATCGTAAAGAAGAACTTTGACACTCCGGATTATCGCGACCCTTACTGGTGTGATGCATATGAAGCGTGTACATTTATCGGGCTGGCTGTGACTAATCCTGATTCATGCGACTTTTCAACAAGTACCAATTCCGGACCCTTTAGTACCGCAGGACTGGATGTACTACTGGTGGATACCGGGGACAGCTTTCTCGCAGAAGTGGTCACCGAAAAAGGCGCATCCTGGATGCGCAGCGCCGGTTTTGATACCAAAGCCGATCACGACGCTGAAGAAACCATTGCCACCATGCGGAAAGAAGCAGAAAAGAAAATCACAAGCACTGTGGAATTTGATAATATCGACAAAAAGGAGACCCTTGATCTTTATAACGAAAACTTCTGGGAATCCATATCATTTCCCTGTCTCAACTGCGGAACCTGCACCTATGTCTGCCCCACATGCTGGTGTTTTGATATCCAGGATGAGACAGCACACAAAAAAGGGCGACGCATGAAAAACTGGGATTCCTGCATGTTTCCCAACTTTACCATCCACACCACTGGACACAATCCGAGAAACACAAAACTTATGCGTGTCCGCCAGCGCTTTATGCATAAACTGAAATATCATCAGTCAAAGTATAATCAGGGGATCATGTGTGTGGGCTGTGGCAGATGCGTTACATCATGCCCGGTGAACATAGACATCCGTGAAGTTTGTAAACAGATGAACTCCTAACGCGAGACTACCTTCAATGATTAATCCATATCTTCCATTTCCTATCCGCATAGAAGACATTATTGTCGAGTCCGAGGACAGGAGTCTAAAAACCTTTAAATTTGTTTTTCTTAATCCAGAAGATGAGGAAAAATTTTCTTATAAGGCCGGACAGTTTGCCGAAATTTCCATCCCCGGGCAAGGAGAAATCCCCATAGGCATCGCCTCCTCACCCGTTGAAAAGGGTTTTATTGCATTCACTGTCAACCGTGCAGGAAAAGTAACCTCACACCTTCACAATATGAAAGTTGGTGATGTCCTCGGTGTCCGGGGACCCTTGGGTAATCCATATCCCTGGGACACAATGAAGGGAAAAAACCTGCTCTTTATAGGTGGCGGATTTGCTTTTACCACCCTTCGTTCATCGGTTGTATACCTGCTCCACCCGGACAACCGTGACAAATACGGGACAATCGATGTAGTCTATGGCTCACGGTCTCCCGGGATGCTCCTGTATCTGGATGAACTACAAAAGTGGGAGGCTCGGGATGACATCAACATGCATATAACAGTGGATGGCACCGATGATCCAAACTGGAAGTATAATGTAGGCTTTGTACCGCCGATTGCTGAAGAAAAAGCCCCAAAAAGTGCAGGTGATACCTACGCCATTGTCTGCGGTCCGCCAATCATGATCAAATTTACCCTGCCGGTTCTCGAAAAACTTGGTTATGATCATGATCATATCATTCTTTCCCTTGAAAACAGGATGAAATGCGGAATAGGAATGTGCGGAAGATGCGGTATTGGTGAACAGCTGGTTTGTAAAGACGGCCCTGTGTTCACCCTGGCAGAAGTGAACAATACTCCCAAGGAATTCTAAAGATTAGAGGCAATACCATGAGCTTTGATTTTAGTGCAGATGAAGTTTTTGAAATGGCCGAACAGCTGGAACAAAACGGTGCAAATTTTTATCGCGCCTCCGCAGCAGGCATTACAGACGAAGAGAACAAAAAGGTACTACTGAGTCTTGCTGCCATGGAAGATGAACACGAAAAGATATTTGCAGAAATGCGCACCTCTTTAACAGCTGCGCAAAAGGAGAGTAATACTTTTGATCCAGAAGAAGAGACCCTTGCCTATTTAAAAGCGCTTGTTGATACAAGGGTATTTTTCAAAAAAGAAATTGATACCACCTCCATGAAGGAAATACTGAAAGCAGCACTCGTTGCAGAAAAAGACTCCATTGTGTTTTTCATGGGGCTAAAGGATTTGGTGCCAGACAATCTTGGAAAAAACCGTCTGGAAGATATTATAAAGGAGGAGATGTCCCATATCAAGCTGATCGGCAATATGCTTGCAAATATTGCTTCCTGACCAGACACACTTTTGTTCCTGAAAATAATCATATTTATTATTGTACCAATGGCCTCGTACAGACGCCATGTATGGAAACGGTCGATATATTATACTCCCTGACACTATATCGCTGATGCTCGGACCCCGGGCGTCAAAACAGACAATAATGTAAACCTCACCCAAACAAGCCCACATTATTGTTGATATTCTGACACCCCTATCCATTTAATTGACAACACTAACGCAGATAAACTGCAAGTAAGTGCCTTGTTGCTATTCATAACGGTTGGATATTATTTACTCTCACATATTCTTGTTTTTATTGCAGGAATTATGGAGTAAGGCACAAAAAAAACCCTCGTTCATTCAAACAAATCCACAGCCTCCGGCAACACTCATCCTTTGGCATGGATTATGAATACATATTCTGGTGGGGAACCCTGAAGAGTCTCCTTTATTCCATTGGGTAAGCTCGTAAAATGAGTAGAATTCCGATGGTCAAACAGATAAGAGAAAACTTCAAAAAACTTCATCTGCAAAGCGGACACTTCTCGAATATGAAGTTTCTTTCAAGTCCATCATATTTTCGTTTTGCCACCGAAAGTCAGTTGAATCGGGAGACAAATGAACATTTTAAGTAAAAAATCCATCTTTACCGCTATGCTGCAAAACGGCCCCTTTGCGGTCAAAGATGATCTTCCTCTCACTCACCCGTTCTCTACCAAGGCCAGAGAATGGACCAGTGAAATAGAGGATGCCCCCCTCATGAAAACCAAGTATCGGGCAGTACGCAACCAAATATTTGATCTTCTGGGAACCGGTAATTTTGATGAGATCCTGCCCCTCATCTATGACAAAAAGCGCAAAAACCAAGCAACCAGCCGCGCCCATAAACTCCTTGGCAACATGTTTGCCATTCGGGGGGATGCACAGATTATTGATCGCCATCTCCACGACTATGCACGGACTGCCGATGATGTGGTAAAAACACTTCGTGACAAAGTGCTGGCACCTTACAGCTCACACATTGAAACGACCAACGAAATCGAAACAATGCATAACCCGGTGGAATTACTGCTTGTGATATTCAATGAGCACTTTCACATGAAAGCCCGCTTTGAGGCGAAGCGAAAACTGGTTCTCATGAACCTGGCCGGACTAATCGATCAAAGGGAGCGAGAAACAGCGATTGAACAGCAATTTGCCGATTTTTTAAGCTTCCTGAATATGTTTGTCTGGAGTCCCAGTCTAAAAATAGGCGATCTTGAAATCAGCTACCTGCACTCCAGGCACCAACCAGGCGATTTCAGCTGTACAAAAGTCACTGTTCTCACAGAAGATGAGGCCCGGAAAATTGCTCCTGTTGCCGGAGAGAAACTCACCCTGATTAAAAGACGCAGCTTTCAAAACAAAGATCGTGACATCCCAATCTATGTAACGATCCGCAACAAACAATCAGCGGCTAAAGTTCTAAAACTGCTACGGAAAAACGAAAAAAACCCGGCAACTGCCGTTGATGATGAATTGGGGCTAATGGCTGTTCTTAATTCCGTCAGCGACGTGAAACTCTTTCTCCGCCATCTGACAAAAAGTGCAGTCAGGGCCGGTTCTTTTATGACCCTTGAAGACATCTCTGACACGCTGACCGGTGGCAGATACAGGGGGACAGCAACAGGAAGTTCCTCCAAAACCCCCATGCTCAAATTCTTTGCCCGGCTTGGCGGAATGCGTGTTGAATTTATTATCCACACCAACCGCTCCTATCTCAATTATATCTATCAGCGTGATGTGGCCCACGATGAATACGAAGTCAAACGTATATTTGACACAGGAGTTGCCGAGCTCCTTTTCCCATCGGATATCTATCATCTCGACATGAAAAATATCCGTGCCAGCCAGCTTATCAGGTTTAGAAAACAGATAGAAGAATACTAACCCGGAGCCAATGAATTCACGGATTATAAAAAAACTCAAACCTACCCGGCCTGTTTTTTAAGCCCTACAATAAAAAGAAGAATATTGATCACATAGTGGATGACCACTCCAAATATAAATATTAGCGTGGCTTCCACTGATGTCGGGATATGAAAAAAAAGCATAAAGACCATACAGCCAAACACCGAATCCGCCTGATCGCCAAACTCGATAATGTAAGATAACCAGCCTGACGGTTACACAAATAGAGGAGTTATCTCTGGATATTCATTGGGTATCTGTAAAATATTTTTGTAAAAGATAACTTCTTGTGTGATTCTCACAACACTATTAAGATACCTTCAAATTACATAACACATTTTTTTTCACTTCACAGGGATGGCTTGACCGGTTATTTTTGATGGAGTCTGTCCCTGTTGGTTCAACGGAATTGGCCTTCTTCAACCAACAGGGACATTTATATTACTGTTGTTTTTATCACTTCTCTACTATTTCACCATTAAAACATCATGGACAACAAAGACAAAAAAATCACAGATGAAGTACTTCTGAAAATATCAAAAGAAATTGCCATCAAATTTATTGAAGTCGGCAGGCTCACCCCGGCTACTTTTGAAACCGGATTTCCAAAAATCTTTGAGACAATAAAAGAAACCGTGGAAAAATCGTAATGGAACTTCTCACCGAACTCAATCACGCACCGAAAAATATCCGTCATATCCATATCATGGGAATTTGCGGAACTGGCATGGCAGCCCTTGCCGGGATGTTAAAAAGTTCCGGCTACGAAATCACCGGTTCTGATAAAGCTGTCTATCCCCCCATGTCTATTTTTCTTAAAGAGATTGACATTACGCCCTGTGATGGTTACAGCATGCAAAATCTGGAACCGCGTCCCGACCTTGTAATAGTAGGAAATGTTATCCCTAAAATGAATCCTGAGGCACAGGCTCTGGCTAAGGCCCAAATCCCATATCTTTCTTTTCCCCAGGCACTTGCCCATTTCTTCATTCAGTCACGAACATCCCTTGTCGTCACAGGTACCCACGGAAAAACGACAACTGCTTCAATTCTTGCCTCTTGTCTCAACAGGGCAAAACTTGATCCCACGTTTATGATTGGGGGAATAGTGCGTGAATTTGGTGCAAATTTTCGGATTGGCAAGGGAAAGTATTTTGTTTCTGAAGGAGATGAGTATGACACCGCTTTTTTCGATAAAGAATCAAAATTTCTCCACTATCGGCCCGATATTGCCATCATCACCTCGGTGGAATTTGATCATGCCGATATCTTTGATGATCTTGCTGCAATAAAACGATCTTTTAAAAAATTTGTTTCTCTTCTGCCAAAAGACGGATTAATTATTGCTCATCTTGATGATCCAAATGTTATTGAAGTTGTGCAGAATGCGCCTTGTGAAGTACAGGGTTATGGACAAAACAGCAAACTGGACTGGTCGTTGTCTGATGTTCGTGCAGATGGTGGAATGACCCATTTTAAAGTAAAGAAACAAGGCAAAGAATGGGCGGAACTCGCAGTACAGTTACCTGGAACTCATAACTGTTTAAACTCTTTGGCTGTTGCTGCTGTATTAAACCGCATTGGTGTTAGGCCAAAAGTGATAAACGAAGGGCTAAGCAAATTTGGAGGCATCAAACGACGCCAGGAAGTTCGTGGAATAATAAATAGAGTCACAGTAATAGATGATTTTGCCCACCACCCCACAGCTGTGAAAGAAACCCTGAAAGCACTGAAAGAAGCCTATGCAGGGCAACGACTGATCACAGTTTTTGAACCGCGCACCAACTCGTCAAGACGTGCTATTTTCCAAAAAGATTATATCAGTTGTTTTGATTCTTCAGATATCACCTTCATTCGGGAGCCGGTTCCCCTCGATAATGTGGCAACAAAGGAACTGTTTTCTGCCGATAAACTTGCCACGGATCTCAACAAACGCAAACTCCGGGCTGAGTCCTGCCCGAATACGGATACCATTTTGGATAAGTTACTTCCAATCCTTCAGGCAAACGATGTGGTAGCCATCCTGTCCAACGGTGGTTTTGATAATATTCATATGAGGCTTTTGAAAAAGCTCGAAACTCTATAAAATTTCTTTTAACTGCTCTTTAAGCTGCCCCACAAGTTCGGCATAATCCACCGCCTGATTGTCCGCCGCGCCCTCTAGTTCTATGCGTTTGGCGATTGCAGCACTGTCATCAAGGCCAAGGTTTAGTAAAGCTCCTTTCAGCTTATGCCCAGCCTTGGCAAGAGACAGCGTTTCAAATGCATCCAAACTATTTTCCAAATCAAGAATATGACTCTGCAGCGTCGTCAGAAACGTCGGCAACATTGATTCGACCTCCTCAGCAGAGAGCTTATAATGGTCACAGAGGTATTTTGATATTTGATTTAATATTGTTGATTGGGCCATGGGGCTTACTCGGGTGACAGGTAGTTCAATGGTACATTTTACACGTGTGAGAAGATCTCATTCCATGCTATACGATCAAGAATAATAAATTTTTCACACTAATACCACCTCAAATCCATGCATGCCATAATCGTATAATGAAGCTACTCCTGAAACGCATTCACAAAACAATCAAGACCAGTTCGTTATTCACCGATAAGACATCTTTTATTATTGGTGTCTCTGGAGGGGCTGACTCCGTGGCATTGCTGCATATTCTTTCTGTTTTATTCCCTGCCAGCAAACGGATTGCTGTCTATGTGGATCATGGCTTACGACCGAATGAAACAGAAGATGAAAAAAGACTGGTCCGGCAACAGGCTTCAATCTGTGGTGCAGATTTTGAGACGATACGAGTTGATGTCCGAGGTGAACAAAAGAAACACAACAGCTCTCTTGAAGAGGCTGCCCGAAACCTGCGCTATCAGGCACTTGAGAATATCCGCCTTACACACAGGGCTGAAGTCATTGCTGTTGGACACACCGCAAATGATCAGGCTGAAGAGATTCTCCTTCGTCTTGTTCGCGGGAGCGGCAGTACCGGGCTTAGCGGAATGAATACTCGACATGGACGTATTGTCCGTCCGTTACTTCATGAGACGAAAGAGCGTTTAGTCCAATATCTGCAAGATCAACACATCCCATTCTGTCAGGATAGTTCTAATTTAGACACCAATTTCTTACGCAATAAAATTCGACTTGAGTTGCTGCCAGTCCTTGAGCGTGATTATAATGCATCCATACAGCAGACCTTATTGCAGACAGCCATGGTGTTGAATGATGAAGACATTCTTCTTACCGGTTTAACAGAAGAAGTACTTCCAAAAGTTCTTCAAAAAGAAACCGAAACAATCAGACTTAGCCTTCCTCTTTTCAAGGATCAAGCGGTGGCCATCCAGCGAAGAATACTTGACACCATCTGCTGCACTCTACACTCAAAGCCATCTTTCAAGAAAATCCAGAGTCTGCTACAGCTTGCTGCAACAACAGAATACAAAGAAATCCATCTCACAGATGGGCTGCGTGCAGTAAAAGACAAGGACAGCATCCTTTTTCACAGGCCTTCCACCGAAAAGGGGTACCGGGGACCGGGTATTCTTCCCACAACCAAAACCTTTTCTCCCGTTACTATCCCCTGCCCTGGAATCTATCCTGTCTCCGCATTAAACCATACGCTATCTGTGAACAAACTCGTTTTTTCCTCTGCGCTGTTGGACAAACAGGATTATTTAGTCGTGGACGCAGAGAAAATTACTTTTCCCCTGACTCTGCGGCAACGAAAATCAGGAGATTTTTTCCATCCACTCGGTGCTCCCGGACGAAAAAAGATCTCTCGGTTTTTGTCAGACCAGAAAATACCAGCCGCGGAACGACACAATTACCCCCTCCTTTCTTCCGATGAAAAACCTGTCGCCGTGGCAGGAATGCGCATTGATCATGCCTTCAGGGTCACAGAAAAAACCAGCCATGTATTAGTTTTGCAATGGCTGAAGGACTAAGAATCGAATTTACTGCATAATCCCATCTAAAATATTGATTTGTTTCCTGCACACGTTGATGGTAATTACAAGTGTCTTTTAAGATCAACCACCATAATCACCCCCTAAATATGCAAATTCAAATCAATACAACCAAGCCCTCCTCAACAGGTACTTCAATAAAACACAAAGCAACATGCCTCATTGCCTGCCCCATTTTCAGTAAAGAACTTGAAAGTGTTCTACGCGAGCTAAACCTTTCCCCCCAAGTCAATTACATGCACTACACCATTCATAACAGTCCTCTGAAAATGGATGAAGAGTTGCAGAATGGTGTTGATCAGGCCTTAAAATCGGGGGATGATATACGATTTCTGGTTGGCAGACATTGCAGGGGGAAACGTAATGTGGAAGAGGTGGTTGAGGATTGCCGCGGGAAGATTCCCCAGGGTAGAAACTGTATTGATATGCTGATAGGCAGAGAGCTCACCAACGAATTACAAAAAAATCGTACTTCCATTATGACTCCTGCATGGATCAAAATGATTAATCAATCCATCCGGGAGGGTCACTGGTCTGAGACTGATGCCCGTCTGAACCTTGGCTGGTATAATAAAATTTTGATTCTGGATACGGGTGTGGAGCCATTAAGTGACGAACTGATCATGGAATTCTATGATCTGACTCAGGTGGAAATAGAAATTCTTCCCGTTGATCTTGAGCATTTTAAAAATTTGCTACAAGATCTTTTACAATAAATACAACCCTTAAGCCTGTTTCCTTAACAGACGAATATCGCCCACACGAATGGTCAGCTTTATACGATCAAAATACTCAAGAAGAGGGATGGAAAATTTCCTTGTCAACCCTGTGAGATTTTTGAACCGTGGCGCATCAATCTCGCCTTCTTTTACGATGAAGGCTGTGACCTTTTCCTGTAAATCTGCAATGGCAGTGACGTCATAGTAGAGACTCTCGCTCACCTTCACCAATTTTTCCTCACGCAGGAGAAGGGCAAAAACTTCCTTCACCAAAGATTCAGGGTAATCAGCGAACCGCTCCATGGATTCCCGTATGGTTGGGGTCCTCAAGCCTTTATCACGGTACCAGGACTCAAGATCTTTCTGGAGTTTTTTCTCATCTGCCTGAAGCGCTACCTCATGAGTTGCCAGACGCACGGCCGAGTCTTCCTGAACAACCAGCTTTTTTTTCATTAGTTCTGAGAGACAGAAGTGAAACACCTTTTGATCTATATTTCTGCCCAGCCCCGAACGTAATTCTTCTTTGGACAGTCCAATCTGGAGTGGATTTCCACTATGATACTTTTCAAGGTCAGCAAGCAGTAATTGCTCAACCCCATCACTCACATTCTTCGTAAGATAGCGTTGTGTTTTGGAATCCACGACAACAATCTTTCTAGAAGAAAGTGGTGCGGAAATTATTTTTTTCAATTGCCTGCCAAATGTTCCAAGCCGCACAGCCAGCTCATCAAGAGTGAGCCCAAGGGTGCCACGTTCCCGCAAGAATAGGAGAATTTTGTCTTCCACACTGGCACCAAGCAGAATTTCAAAACTGTTTAGATTATCCTGTCGATCACTCTCGTTTGCCCTTTTTCGTTTTCGCGGCGGCATATTGCCAAGAATTTCACCACCGCCAATGGTGGCAACAGGAGAATAGGACCGTACCACGTAACGATCGCCAGGCCACACCGCAACAGCTTCTTCAAGGAGGATTTGAATTCCTGCTGTATCACCCGGTTGCAGGAGGTCCCGATCAAGCAAAGAGACCCTGCCCATGATCTCAGCAGTCCCTAAATGTACCCGAACCCTGGCGCGGTGTTTAAGTGCTTTTTTATTGGATGCCAGATAAAGAAAGTCACAATCAAGCATGTATCCAGGTTGTAAGGTGCCAGGTGTCCCTGCAACCATACCCCGAGATATCGCTGCAGTATCAACACCTTGCAGGTTAATAGCGGTTCGATGCCCGGCCTCAACAGTTTCAACATCAGAAGAATGCACCTGAATACCACGAACCCTGGCAACCATTTCTTTTGGATAAAAACAGAGCTCATCCCCTATTCCCACTCGACCGGACATGGACGTACCAGTGATAACAGAGCCAAAACCCTTTATGGCAAAAATACGATCAACAGGAAGCCGAAAAGGGCCATGCACTTCATTGAATTGTTGGGCAGAAACAAAAGAATCGAGGAGATCACGTACTTCATCAATCCCCTCGCCACTGATTGATGAAACATGAACAAGGGGTGCTTCTTCAAGAAAACTGCCTTCACAATAATCACGCACCTCTTCAGTGACCATTTCCAGCCACTCTTCATCCACCATGTCTTTTTTTGTGATGATTATGATCCCCTGCTTTACTCCAAGCAGACGGCAAATCTCGAAATGTTCCTCGGTCTGCGGCATGATTCCCTCATCGGCCGCAATAATAAAAGCGACTAGATCCATACCTGTGACACCAGCCACCATGTTTTTTACAAACTTCTCATGCCCCGGCACATCAACAATCCCAAGGCGATGGCCGCAGGGAAGATCCAGATAGGCAAAACCCAGCTCAATGGTAATACCGCGCTTCTTTTCCTCTTTGAGCCTGTCGGTTTCAATACCGGTAAGCGCACGGATAAAGCTTGTTTTACCATGATCAACATGACCGGCTGTGCCTAGGACAATTTCACGCATAGAACATCAGGGATACTTAAAAGGTTACATAAGATAGGGGTTTGAAGCAGCCTCTTCTTCAATGGTCGACCGACTACCGCCATAGCCATGACCTGGCCAGACAACAGTCTCAGGTGGTAGGGTCAGAAGTCTTTCCTTAATGGCGGTGATCAGTTCATCGTGGGATCCACCTGGGAAGTCAGTTCTACCGATCCCGCCAACAAACAGGGAATCTCCAGTGATAAGATCGGGCGCACAGTATAAACACATGCCACCTGGAGTATGCCCCGGAGTGTGAACAACAAGTAACTCTTCTTCGCCAACACGAATGATATCTCCATCTTGAACGGTACGATCAATGGGAGGTGAAGCTTCAAGACCAAGCATTGAAAAATAGTTTTGCACTTCAGGTTTTGCAAAAAATTCGGCGTCAGCTTCATGCATAATTATATCTGCACCACTGGCCTCTTTTATTATTCTATTTCCACAAACATGATCGGGATGACCATGGGTGGCAATGATGCTGTCAATGGTAAGCCCGGCATCTTTTACTTCCTGCAGAATCTTATCCTCATCCCCGCCGGGATCAATTACAGCACAAAGGGAAGTTTTGGAGCAGCCAGCGATATAACAACATACTCCCATCGATCCAACAGTAATTTGTTTTAAGAACATACAATTATAAGGATAAAAGGTTAATAGAGCCTCACTTGTGTCCGTTCGAGCGTCCCATAACAATCTCAATATTACAGGAGAAGGTGGAACGTACACAAATGAGGTACAAAAAATCTTTTACAAGATCAGCAATCGCACTTGTCAGGATCACACCCGCCACCACCACAACCACAGTCGGAAGAACCGGAATCAGCAGTTGCCATATTCAGTGTTGGAGGAGCGAAAACAGCTGGCAGGCGAAGTTCTACAGCATCTACAATTTTGGCAAAGGCCTCAGTTGCAGGACTTTTGGCATCAGATGAGAGGTATGGCACACCATCATCGCCGGCAATCACAACCTTTGGATCCATGGGAACAGCGCCAAGGAAAGGAAGATCAAACTCACGGGACAACTCTTCTCCACCACCAGTCTTGAAAATGTCCACAGTGGTATTACATTCAGGACAGACAAAACCTGACATATTCTCTACAATACCCACAACCTCCATTTCCACTGTCTTACAAAAATTCAGGGACTTACGCACATCCGCAAGGGCAACTTTCTGAGGAGTAGTCACAACGATCGCCTTAACAAGCGGAATGGTCTGAGCAACGGAAAGAGGCTCATCGCCAGTGCCTGGAGGGGCATCAACAATCAGATAATCAAGATCTCCCCAATCCATATCCGCAACAAATTGACGGATGGCCTGAATTTTAAGAGGGCCGCGCCAGATAATGGCTTCATCCCGATCTTTCATCATATATTCAAGGGAAACAACTTTTAGGTTTTCATTGTACTGAAGGGGTGCAACCAGATCATTTGGGTTCTTAGGTGCTTCGAGATTACCTTTCAGATTGAGCATACGGATAACATCAGGGCCATGCAGATCCACATCCATAAGACCCACCTTGTGTCCCTTGGCAGCAAGTCCCAGCGCGAGATTGACAGAAACAGTTGATTTACCAACTCCACCCTTTCCGCTCATCACCAGAATTTTATTTTTTATTTTCCCAAGAGACCGGGTAATGGCATTATCCTGCTGTGCCATTTGGGCCTGCTGAGCTTCCTGAGTATTTCCACCACTTCCGCAAGAACCACTTCCACATGAACTAGACATAACATCCTCCTGATAACAATATATAAAAATTAATGGACTCGTAAAAACTCTTCATCTTCTTCGTTACTGCAAATTTCTTATCTTTTCAACGTACCCTAGTACGCCGAAAAGATAAGAAATTTCCGTGCCTCGAATATGAAGTTTTTCCCAAGCCCATCTTGTTTTTGACCTTTTTACGAGTTTATCATTATTAATTATTTTCACTCATTCCTGATGGACTCGTAAAAAGGTCACTTGAGAGATGGCTAAGTAAAAACTTCAGATGCGAGGAGCTTATTTTTTGATTGATTTCGGCGTACTAAGGTACGTCGTAATTAATCAAAAAATGCAGCAACGAAGCAGATGAAGAGTTTTTACGACGCCATCATTCTTTATACTGTATTAAAAGTATAAAATCCAGAAACGACTTATATAAGGATATTCCTTATTTTCAAGTCATTCCGAATCTGGATCAGGGTTATCCTCTTCATTGAAACCAATAAAAGTCTTTTTCCCAAAAAAATAAACTGCAACCACACTAATCTCATACAGAATGAGCAGAGGAATCCCCATCATCATTTGATTTACCACATCGGGCGTGGGAGTGAGAATTGCTGCAATAATAAAATTTATAAGAATTGCATACTTACGGTTTTTATTCAAAAATGAAACCGTCACGATCCCCATCTTCGCAAGAAACACCATAAAAATGGGCATTTCAAAAATCACGCCAAAGGCAATTAAAAGCCTTAAAGCCAGTGAAAAGTATTCACTTACTGCGGGCATAGAGGTCAAAAACTCATTTGAATATCCAACAAGGAACTTAAAGGCGGGTGGAAAAACAACAAAATACCCAAACGCTGCACCGCCTAAAAAGCAGATCGTGGAAAGAAAGGTAAAGGGAAGAAGCACCCTTTGTTCATGTTTGTATAAACCGGGTGCGACAAAACGCCATATTTGATAAAAGATAACAGGGATTGCAAAGAGAAGACCACAGACAAGTGCGAGCTTTAGATAAAAAAAAATCCTTCCTGATAAGATGTGAAAATGAGAGAACTGGATTCGGGTAAAACCCCTGTCAAAGGTTTAAAAAACCAGGTACCGATGGGTTTAATAAAACTGTAGGAGCCTGCAAATCCGATAATGACGGCAAGAAAAGATTTAATGAGGCAAGAACGGAGTTCACGTAAATGATCAGTGAGAGCCTGGGACTCAAACGAGTGCTCCCCTTCCCTCTCATCGCTTATGTCTTCAATTCCTTTACTGCTCATTCTATTCTCCTTTGGTTCTAATAATTTTCCTGTTTCTTCTTACCTTAATTCTCATTATCTGACAAGGGAAGAGCTCAAATAGCAGTGCCGAAAATCCATGCCTTATCGATTATAAGCAAGCGAGGATGTTAAAAAAAAGGTATAAGACTGGTTAACATTTGATGGACTCGTAAAAACTCTTCATCTTCTTCGTTACTGCAAATTTCTTATCTTTTCAACGTACCCTAGTACGCCGAAAAGATAAGAAATTTCCGTGCCTCGAATATGAAGAGTTTTTACGAGTCCATCAAATGTTAACCAGTCTTATACCTTTTTTTTAACATCCTCGCTTGCTTATAATCGATAAGGCATGGATTT
>CAMZLK010000056.1 GCA_947311475.1 uncultured Desulfocapsa sp. | reverse complement strand
TCGTAAAAACTCTTCATCTGCTTCGTTGCTACATTTTTTGTTTAATTTCAACGTACCTTAGTACGCCGAAATTAAACAAAAAATGTGCGCCTCGCATATGAAGTTTTTTACTTAGCCATCGGGATTTTAACCTTTTTACGAGTTTATCGATAGTTACACTGCCATTTCAAGTTTGCTGAATTTAATCATACCTGATCGCAGACCCAGTGTCACCAGTTCTGCAAGTATGGAATTTAAAAGCCCATTTTTGGCAGTTATCTGGACCATTTTACAGTGTTTATCGTGCTTGCTGATTAATTCATCCATAATAGCAGTGCTGTGATCAGGATTTATTATGGCATGAGCCACCTGTTCACCTGAAATAATAGCGGGGTAGATACCTTCACCCGTGAGTCCCGATGCAAGGCCTGCAGCATCCCCAACAAGAAATGTGTTGCCAAACTTCCAGCCTTGATAATCATAATTAATGTGCTCCGCCTGTGCAGAATATTGATCAAGTTCATATCCCTGCTCTCTGGCCCAGTTGATAAGGTTGGCCTTTAAAACTTTTGCTCCCATGGCATTCTTGTCAGCATAGGCACCAATGGAAATGGTTTTTGAGTGGGGAAATATCCAAGCATAACCATTTCCAAAGAGTTTGTTATTGAGATGCCATTCCATCCTGGAGATATCGCCGGGAATTTGAAAGTTTATGCCGATACCCTGTTGCCTGCAATGCAGTTTCAGATGCCTTCGAACAAGTGAACAGGATCCATCTGCACCCACCAGATTGTCATAACCGATCTCTTCTTCTTTGCCACTCGCTTTGTCTTGAACTAAAATTGTCTTCTGCTTTATTTTTCTCACAAATATGCCTGTCCTGAGTTTGGCACCGGCTTCCTCTGCCTGTTGTGCCATATATTGCCCAAGTTTTTCGCGATTAACGGTGGCGATGATGGGGCTCTCTTCGTGAATACAGATACTCTGGAAAGCAGTTTTAATGTACTGCTGTGGAAATGATTTTTCAGCAAGTGTTTCCGGAACCCGGCTGATCAGGCCACTCCATGTAATGCCTCCGGCACAAACCTTGGGGCCAATAATCTCTTTTCGTTCAAGGACGAGAGCTTGAATACCATATTCTGCGAGTATTTTTGCACAGGCCAGGCCTCCGGGGCCAGCTCCTATAATAATGGTATGAACAGACATAGCGTTAACATATTTTTCAAAAATTCTTCGATTTTGACCAGGTGAGCGAGGAGTGAGACAACGAAATGCTTATTCTCGGACAGGCTCCTAGTAAGAATGACTATTTTTGTTCCTGACACTGGCTTGTTTTTTAAGAATGTTTATTTTATTAAGTGGGACAATGTGGTATATACATAGTCAACAACGGATATAAAGGTGATCAATTGAAAATAGAATCAACATATGAACTTAATACGATAGCGGGTGCGCAAGCGCAATTAATTAATGACGATTTTGTTGAGTCATTGACCGAAATATGCTCATTTCTCATGCCACAGGGAGTGGTGGCTGTACCTGTTGAGTATGTGGATGATTACAGAAAAAGCCTGGTTCTTGAAAGTAATATAGTATTGGCTGAGATAATGACTCAGCAGATATTTGAGTGTAATGACAAACTTTCAATTCGACTTAGCGGGGTGTTTGTAGAAGGTTTTACTCATCCGCGTACGTTTAGTTTTCTCCTTTCTCACAGTAATTTACGGGCGAAGATATTTCCCGGACGTGATCATATGCAGACATTTGGGCTCAGTGAGTTTCTTCGTCTCGAATATCCTGAGATTCCCCTTATTTTAAGTGACACCATATTTGACCTTAATTTCCTTGATTTCAGTAGAGACGATGAGCCGGTCTCGTCATTTAATGGTAGTGGCTGCCTGTTAATAGGCGAGGAAATAAAGGAATAATATATTTTATCAAAGAAGATGGCGTCGTAAAAACTCTTCACCTGCTTCGTTGCTGCATTTTTTGTTTAATTACGACGTACCTTAGTACGCCGAAATCAAACAAAAAATACGCGCCCCGCATATGAAGCTTTTTACTTAGCCATCGAGATTTCAACCTTTTTACGAGTTTATCAAAGAAGAGAAGCCTTAACAAACTCCCTGTTCATTCGTGCAATATTACTGATTGATATCCCTTTGGGGCAAACAGCCTCACATTCCCTTTCATTGGTACAGTTTCCAAATCCTTCTTTATCCATTGTTGCAACCATTGATCTGGCACGTTCTTTTCGTTCAGGGTGTCCCTGGGGAAGGAGGCTCAGTTGGGATATCTTTGCACCTGTAAAAAGCATGGCCGCACCGTTTGGGCAACTTGCAATACAGGCACCACAACCGATACAGGCGGCAGCATCCATGGCAAGTTCTGCAGTTGCCGAAGGGATGGGCGTTGCGTTTCCGTCTGGCATTCCACCTGTATTTACGGAGACATACCCACCAGCCTGGATGATCCTGTCAAGGGCACTGCGGTCGGTGACCAGATCTTTATGGATGGGAAATGCGCGGGAGCGAAATGGCTCGATAACAAGTGTTTCTCCCTCTTTAAAGTGACGCATATGGAGCTGACAAAGGGTGGTTTCAGGTTCCGGGCCGTGCGCAATCCCGTTAACCACGGCCCCGCACATTCCGCAGATACCTTCACGGCAGTCGTGATCAAATGCTACGGGATCCTGACCTTCACGTGTGAGCTGCTCGTTCAGGACATCCAGCATTTCCAGAAAAGACATATCAGTAGAGATGTTTGTGAGGATGTAGGTTTCAAAGTTTCCCGTAGCTTTGGAATCCTTTTGTCGCCAGATTTCCAGCTTTAAGTTGATACTTGTTGTGGTCATATTTTTAATTCTCAGTTATGTATGATGGACTTGGATTTAGCTCTCAGGAAGTCATCATTTATAGCTTCGCTGGCTAGGGCTAACGTTTTCGAAAACAAGTGGTTCTTTGTGGAGTGTTGGCTCTGCACCTTCCCCTGTATATTCCCATACTGCAACATGGCTGTATTCTGCATCATTTCGTTGTGCTTCATTTTCTTCCGTCTGGCTCTCTTCCCGAAGATGACAGCCACACGATTCCCCGCGATCGAGGGCATCGCGAATCATAATTTCAGCAAACTCGAGAAAATCAGCAAGGCGTCCTGCACGCTCGAGGGACTGGTTCAACTCCTCACCTTTACCAGGAATGTAAACCTTATCCCAGAATTTTTTCTGAAGGGTGGGCAGCTCAGACAATGCTTTTTCAAGACCTTCTTTGTTTCTTGCCATGCCGCAATGATCCCAGAGCAGTAATCCAAGTTCTTTGTGGATTTCATCAACGGTCAGTTTCCCTTCAGGCCCGCCAACACTACAGCGTAGAAGTTTAACAATACGATCTTGAACCTGCTGCTCGGAATCAGAAAAATCCTGATCTGCCGAATCCACTGATTCGAGATTTGTGGTGCTTAAGTAGTTGGCGATTGAGGTGGCAACTATAAAATAGCCGTCTGCCAGTCCCTGCATCAAGGCACTTGCACCAAGTCGATTCGCGCCATGATCCGAAAAATTACATTCACCAATGGCAAATAAACCGGGGATGGTGGTCATGAGGTTGTAATCAACCCACAGTCCACCCATGGTGTAATGCACCGCAGGATATATCATCATCGGTTCGTACAGAGGATTGGAATCTGTAATTTTTTCGTACATCTGAAAAAGATTCCCATATTTTTTGAGGATTGTGGCCTCTCCATCTCTGTTTATGGCTTCCGAGAAATCCAGATAGACAGCAAGATTTGTTGTGCCAACCCCTTTCCCTTCATCGCATTGTTCTTTTGCATTTCGGGAGGCAACATCACGTGGCACAAGATTGCCAAAACTGGGATATTTGCTTTCAAGGTAATAGTCGCGTTCTTCTTCTGGAATAGTTCCCGGTCTTCTGGTATCTCCAGGTTTTTTCGGAACCCAGACACGGCCATCATTTCGAAGACTTTCACTCATGAGGGTGAGTTTTGACTGAAAACTGCCATGTACCGGAATACAGGTCGGATGGATCTGTACAAAACAGGGATTTGCAAATCCCGCACCCCTTTTGTGGGCCCTCCAGGCTGCTGTGACGTTGGAGGCCATGGCGTTGGTGGAAAGAAAATATGCATTTCCATAACCTCCTGTTGCAAGAATAACAACATCAGCTGCATGGCTTTCAAGTTTACCCGTAATAATATCTCTTGTGACGATACCGCGGGCCTTGCCGTCAACAAGTACCAGTTCCATCATCTCCTTGCGGGTGTGTATGGTCACTTTTCCGGTTTTTATCTGTCGCGAAAGAGCAGAGTAGGCACCCAGGAGAAGTTGTTGGCCAGTTTGCCCCCTTGCATAAAAGGTTCTTGATACCTGTGCTCCACCAAAAGATCTATTGGCCAGTGTTCCCCCATATTCCCGGGCAAAGGGAACCCCCTGAGCAACGCACTGATCGATGATGTTGTTACTCACCTGGGCCAATCTGTAAACATTGGCTTCGCGCGATCTGAAATCGCCGCCTTTTATGGTGTCATAGAAGAGTCGCCAGATGGAATCACCATCATTCTGGTAATTTTTAGCGGCGTTGATACCCCCCTGAGCGGCAATGGAATGAGCACGTCTCGGGCTGTCCTGAATACAAAAGGAACTCACTTCATATCCTTGCTCAGCAAGGGTTGCAGACGCTGAAGCACCTGCAAGACCGGTTCCTACAACAATAATTTTATGTTTTCTGCGATTTGCAGGGTTAACAAGTTTTGAAGTAAAACGATGATTATCCCATTTGTCAGCCAGGGGGCCTTCGGGGACATTGGATTTAAGTTCCATGAGTATTCCTGTTCAAAAAAGAAAAAGAAGGGGGATAGCTGTGAATAAAAGAAGAAAAAAGGCGGGAACAATATAGGTTAAACTGCGTATCATGGTATTGTACCTGGGATGATTCACGCCAAAGGTCTGCAGCATTGACCAGAAACCGTGGCTTAGATGAATTGCAAGCACGACAAAAGCTGTGATGTAAAAAACAATCACATAAAAAGAGCTGAACAGATAGGAAATGGTGAGACTGATTTGACTATGGTCCCCAAAAGATACGACATATGTGTGGATCAAAACAAAAAACAGGATAAAGAGCCCGCTGTAGATCATGGTGGAAGATGCCGTTGAATTTGGACTGCTTCTTTTCTTTACCTTGTAGTCATGGCCCCTTGCCTTGCGGTTTTGCAGGGTAAGTAACACTCCTGTGATGATGTGTAATATAAAGATCACAAGCAGGCCGGTGCTGAAAATAGATACGATCAGAGGATGACTATGCAGTTGATCGGCATAAGATTGGAAAAGTGCAAGGGAGTAAAAAAGGGTGGCATTCCCGGCAGCATGACTACAGAGAAAGAGAAGTAGGCAACAACCGGTGCCTGCCATAAGCCATTTTTTACCAATGGATGATTTGAAAAATTGTATAAACCACATAAAATGAACCACAAGTAGAGGGAACAGTATAATACTATCTTCAGCCCAACGATAATAAAAGAAATGAACAAAAATGAATAGTATAATTTGAGTTGTGTGATTTTTTTTCAGGTGCTATGGTTGCGCAAAAAATAGAAAGAATGACTAATATCCTAATGATGCAGGAAAAGAGGATGAATGAATGACGTGTAAAGGACTTATTTTTGATTTAGACGGAACACTGCTTGATACCCTTGATGATCTGGCTAAATCCGCCAATACAACTCTTGAATATTTCGGATTTCCTGTACATCCGGTGGATGCGTATCGCTATTTTGTAGGCGAAGGGTTGAAAATATTGATGCAGCGAATTGTACCTGTGGAGAATGCAACAGATGAGCAGCTTGCAGGATACATGAAGAAGTTTGCAGAAATTTACAGTCAAACATGGAAGGAGCAGTCAATGCCTTACGAAGGTATTGTAGAGATGTTACATTCCTTGTCTGATGCAGGCCTTCAGCTTGCAATTCTCTCAAACAAGCCCCATGAATTTACCGTTCTATGTGCGAAGACTTTTTTTCCTGATACTCAATTTGCCTTTATTTACGGGCAGCGTGATGGTATTGCAAAAAAACCAGACCCTGCCGCTGCGCTTGAAATCGCAGTAAAAATGGGATTTGATGTCAGTGAGATCCTCTATATCGGGGATACTGCCACAGATATGCAAACAGGAAATGGTGCAGGTATGAAAACCATCGGAGTGGACTGGGGCTTTCGGGACCGGGCAGAACTTGAACAAAACAATGCCTGGAAAATTGTTTCAACACCAGCTGAGGTAGTATCCCATGCCATTTGACCCATCCCTGCTAACGCCCGTTTTACGATATGCCGCTCCACCTGCCATCGGCGCGTTTATTGGTTATCTCACCAATAAAGTGGCCATTAAGATGCTGTTCAGGCCACTTACGGCAAAGTACTTCTACGGTGTTCGCGTGCCCATGACTCCTGGAGTGATACCCTCCAAACGTGCAGATCTCGCAGTTAATATAGGCGAAATGGTGGGAAGCCATCTGTTGACAAGTGCTGAGATCAGTAAGGCCCTTGAAAAGGAAAGCTTTCAAAAAACACTTTATGACCTTATTGAGAACAGGGGAGAGGGGCTGCTTCAAAAAGATCTGGGCCCCTTAAGTGAAATAATTCCGGAGAAATACCAAAGCTATTATCTGGTAGCTGTTCATGCAATTACTGATCAGTCACAAAAAGCGATCCATTCATTTATAGACTCAGACGCTTTTACAAAAATTCTTGAAGAGTCCATCGATGAACAGTTTGAGCGTTTGCTTGCCACTGACCTTCAAACATTTTTCCCCGGAACGGATAGAGAATCTGCCTATGGATTTTTGGAGAGAAGTCTTGGGCGTATGTTTGCCAGTCCTGCAATGGAAAAATGGGTGCAAAGTTTTGTACAGCAAAAGGTGTACGCAGCCCTGCAACAGGAAAAAAGCCTGGCTACTATTCTCCCGGAAGCTATGCAGGAGCTTATTGTCGGTGCCATTGAAAGCCAGACTCCACTTCTTCTGACAAAACTTGCAGCAATAATCTCTGAGCCTGAGATAAGAGATCGCATCGTCACAGGAGTGCGTATGGGCGTGGACTCTTTTGTCTTGGGAATGGGCCCCATGGCAGCCCTTGCCAGTGGATTTCTTACCCCTGAAATTGTTGAAAGCAAAGTAAAAGAATATCTGATGGAAAAAGAGGAGGATATTGTTAACTGGCTCCAGAACGATGATGTTCAACGCAGAGTGGCCATGACCCTTCGGGAACGTGGTGAAAAGATGCTTGAAACTCCCCTTATAAATTTCCTCGGAGATGATCATGATGAATTGGTTGAGTCCTTTTGTAGAAACCTTGGCCAGCAGTTGGCAGCTCTTTTGCAAGAGCCGGAAACCACCGCAGCCTTTACTTCCATGATCCGTGACAATATTGAGACGCATATAGATGGTGGCCAGTTACCGCTGGGTGAAATCCTTTTTGATTTAATGGGTGAGGAAGGTGTAACAAGGGGGAAAAAATGGTTGAAACAGGAAGTGTTTACAATCCTTGGAGCAGAAAAAACAGGAAGAACTTTGGATTCCATGGTAGTGAGCCTTCTGAATAATTTGTTGCAACTTCGTATTGGAAAAATATCCAGGCTTCTCCCGGCTGGTATACGGGAAGGCATTTATGAGTCTGTTCGGAAAATGTCCTCAAATATGCTGGCTGTTGAAGTGCCCGGTCTGGTGGCCTCATTAAATATTAAAGAGATAGTACGGGAAAAGGTTAACTCTCTGGATCTGATGCGCCTGGAACGTCTGCTCCTGTCAATAATGGAAGAACAATTCAAATATATAAATCTTTTCGGGGCATTGCTCGGTTTTTTGATCGGTTGTCTGAATTTGTTTTTTTTGAATGCCATGTGATCTGGGGCTAAGGATATATAAATGAAAATTTTACCAATGTGCTGCATCATCCTGCTTGGAGGAGCAGCCCCGGTTCTTGCTGCCGGTCATGGCGGTGACGAAATGGCAGTGAATCTCACAAACTCAATATTCGGATATTGTGCCGTTGCCCTTTTTGCCCTTGCTTATATATTGGTTATTTTTGAGGAACAGACTCACCTGCGTAAAAGTAAGCCGGTGATGATGGCTGCTGGATTTATTTGGGTGTTTCTTGCAATCAGTTACAGGATTGCAGGTATTCCTGCTGAAGAGGCACATAACGCCATTCTTCATAACATGACTGAATATACCGAGCTTCTGCTTTTTCTGCTTGCAGCCATGACCTATATCAATTCAATGGATGAGCGCAATGTCTTTCAAGCGTTACGGTCCTGGCTGGTCTCCAAAGGGTTTTCTTTGCGCAGGATTTTCTGGATTACGGGTTTTCTGGCCTTTGTGATTTCCCCTGTTGCGGATAACCTGACCACGGCCCTGCTCATGGGGGCAGTGGTTATGGCAGTGGCCCCTAAGAACAAGAAATTTGTTGCGCTTGCCTGTATAAATATCGTGGTAGGGGCCAATGCCGGTGGAGCTTTTTCACCATTTGGAGATATCACCACTTTGATGGTGTGGCAGAAGGGGCAGGCTGCATTTGGTCAGTTTTTTTACCTTTTTGTACCAGCGCTGTTCAATTGGCTGATTCCAGCGCTTATCATGAGTTTTTTTGTGGCAAAAGAAAAACCCGAAGCACTCGAAGATACAGTTTTTATGAAGTTCGGTGCGCGGCGTATCATGTTCCTTTTTCTCATGACCATCGTTACCGCGGTTTCTTTTCATAACTATCTCGATCTTCCACCTGCTGCAGGTATGATGCTTGGTCTATCCTATCTTGGTTTTTTCTCCTATTACATAAAAATAAAAGAAAAACGTTCCATTGAGTACGACAGGCCCTTGGGGATAGCGATTAGTGATGAAAAAGATATTTTTGATTTATTCAAACGGGTGGCCCGCGCGGAATGGGACACCCTCCTCTTTTTCTATGGGGTAATCCTTTGTGTTGGTGGACTTTCACAATTTGGATATCTTGCCCTGGTTTCCCATCAAATGTATGACGGTCTTGGAGCAACCAATGCCAATATACTGATCGGTCTTCTTTCAGCAATTGTTGATAATATTCCGGTTATGTTTGCCGTTTTGACCATGGAGCCATCCATGTCTCTTGGACAATGGCTTCTGGTCACATTGACGGCAGGAGTTGGTGGTAGTCTGTTTTCCATTGGATCCGCAGCGGGTGTTGCTCTTATGGGAACTGCACGGGGTACCTATACTTTTGGCGCCCATCTAAAGTGGACGCCGATCGTGGCACTTGGCTACGCAGCCAGTATTTATTGTCATATTTTGCTGAACAGTGCTCTTTTTTAAACTGATAACCATCGATGTTTGGCGTATCAAAGTACGTTGAAAAGAGTATGAATTTGCAATAACGGAGAAGATATAGAGTTTTTACGAGTCCATCATGAATAGCAATAAGGCACTTACCTGCAGTTTATCTGCGTTAGTTTCTCGCCAAATAGTTTTCCTTGAATTATCCTCTTAAAACCTTTACATACTCTGCTAGGAGCTTGTCCGAGCATGGTCTTTTGCCCAGGCTCTTCAGGATCATTAGAATGATAATATATGTAATATCAGTCACATGGATGCAACTATCTTTGGGAAATGCTTTGATTCTAAACAGGTGGCGCAGACTCCGGATTGTCTCTTTTCGGACAAACTCCAAGTCTATTATTTTTAAAAGGAATATCTTATGAATCTCATGATTTATGGTGCTACTGATCTTGGATATATGATTGCTTTAAGCCTCTATCAGGACCATAGCGTGACCCTCCTTGATGATCTGGAAAAACTACCCGAAAAATTTAATAGTCTTGATATTAGTTTTGTCAGTGGAACCGGGGCGGATATTGATGCTTTGGAACAGGCTGATGCAGAGCAAAGTAATTTATTTATTGCCTGCTCATCTCTTGATGAGGCCAATATTGTTGCCTGCTGGACTGTCAAAAAAATTGCGTCCATTGAGACCATCTGTTTTGTCCACACCATGGAACTCTATCGCAACCTTATCTCCGCAAGACAAAAGCATTATCAAACCCGTTATGATATCGATACCGTTATCTGGCCGGAACTCCTGTTGACCCAGGATATCTTTCGTATCGTCTCTGTACCCGATGCAATCGATGTGGAATATTTTGCAGAAGGTCGGGCCAAACTGTTTGAATATCGAATCAAAGGGAACTCCTCCCTTCTAGATACCAGAGTGATGGACTGTTCTTTCCCGCCGGATGTTCTTATTGTTGGTATCACACGGGATGAGAAACTCTTTATTCCCAACGGTTCAAGCGTTATCCAGGAGGGCGATAAAGTTATTTTTATGGGGCTTGGCCCGGCTCTTGATACGCTGGCTGCCAATATCTTCCAGTCCAATGACAATATTAAAACAGCCATACTCATCGGTGGCGGAAGTATCGGATTTATGTTGGCCCGTAAACTTGAAGAAGCAGGAATCCGGGTGAAAATCATCGAACAGGACGAGGAACGTTGTACTTTTCTTGCGGATAATCTTGGTAAAAGCCTTGTTTTGCATGGAGATGGTACTGACGTTGGGCTTCTTGAAGAAGAATCAGTTGGGGAAGCTGATGTCAGTATCTGTATTACAAATAATGATGAAAAGAATCTTTTATGTTCTCTTTTGATCAGGCAGTTGGGGCCAGACCATCGAATCATAACAAGAGTGAGTAACACTCTCACCGCACAACTTTTTGAGCGAGTTGGTATTGATGTCGCCGTCTCTCCACGGGCCTCCGCCCTGACAGAACTCCGTAACCGGGTGCAGGCCCGTGATGCTGATATCCTCGCCACGGTTGGCGGGGATCAGGGAGAAGTGTTACGTCTTACCTTGCCCGAAGACTTTCCTGATACTCAGGTAATGGATATTGCGTTCGAGGCACGGGCAATTATTGGTGTGCTCAAGAGGGGACATCATCTTATTATTCCCACTGGTCTGACCCTTCTTAGAGCTGGTGACCATTTGAAAGTATTTACTATGGCAGAGGATAGTAAAGCTGTTAAGGAATTGTTTAACTGATGAAACCTGGTAACATTCTCAATGCTCTGGGAATCATATTGGTTGCTTTTGGCATTATTATGCTTTCCCCCATAGTGGTAGCCCTCCTGGAGAAAGAGTATAACACCATCTTTCCTTTTGTGACAGGCTCCCTTACTTCCATAGCTCTTGGTCTGCTCTTTCAAAAATATGGCGGGTTTTCACGCAATTTTGATGACCTGAAACGTAATGAAGGCTTGTTAATTGTATCCCTGGCCTGGATTCTTACTGCAGCCATGGGAGCCATTCCCTATTTATTTTATGACCTGCATCCAGTCGATGCCTATTTTGAGGCAGTGTCCGGCATTACCACCACCGGTGCTACCATACTTACTGATTTTTCACTCTACCCCAAAGATTTTTTCTTTTGGCGCAGCCTCACACAATGGTTGGGTGGAATGGGTATTATTGTGTTATTTGTTGCCATCCTTCCACAGTTTGCTGTAGCCGGCAGGCAAATGTTTTTTGCTGAGGCACCAGGTCCCACAGAAGAGAAGATGACACCGCGCATTACTCAAACTGCCAAGGCACTTTGGCTGGTTTACACTCTCTTGACACTGTTGGAAATAATCCTGCTGGTAGTTGCAGACATGCCACTTTTTGATGCCGTCTGCAATGGATTCTCAACCATGGCAGCCGGCGGATTTTCACCGAATCCACTCTCCATCATGGGCTATGAAAGTTCAAAAATAACCTGGATCATCACTTTTTTTATGTTCCTTGCCGGTGGCAACTTTGCCCTTCAGTATCGCGTTCTTTTACAGCAAAAGCCATTGGCACTCTATAAAAGTGAGGAGTTTCGCTTTTATACAACGATTATCCTTATCTGTTCGGCAGTCCTCTCTCTTGCTCTTCTTGTAAATAAGATTGGTGCTCCGTCTGATTCCATTCGAGACAGTCTTTTTCAGATTATCTCGTTGATGACCACAACCGGGTTTTCTTCAGCTGATTTTGCTCTGTGGACCATTACCGCACAGACTATTTTATTTGTCGTTATGCTGGTTGGAGGCTGTGCCGGGTCGGCAGGAGGTGGAGTGAAGGTTGTACGGGTACTTTTTGGTTTGAAATATCTCAAACGTGAAATAACGCAAATAATTCATCCTCAGGCAATATTATCCATAAAAATTGACCAAAAAAGTGTACCAGATGATATCGGAAGACAGATCATGGGATTTCTTCTCTTCTATCTTTTTTTGATTGCCTGTTCCACACTGGTCGTCACTGTTCTTGAGGGTGATGCCAGCATAGGCCTGGTCGGCACCGTTGCCACCATCGGTAATATTGGTCCGGGCTATGGAGAAATTGGCCCCATGGGAAGCTTTGGTGGCTTGTCGGTTACAACCAAAATTATTTTCACCATTAATATGATTGTGGGCAGATTGGAGTTGATCCCTTTTCTTGCCATGCTTCATCCTGACTTTTGGAGATTTAAGTGAACTTTATCAACTCTTGTCGATGCACCGCCAGAGGGTTTTGAGTAGATGAAATCCCGCCGCAGGTATCTTTCTGACCTTTTTAACCGGAAAGTTAACATTAGTACTACGAAACTCATTCTATTTACAGCCCTTTTTCTTACGCTGTTTGATAATCACACATTTTTCCGGAATGTTTTAACTGTCTATCCGTTAAGCGTTCATAATATAGGATTTCTGATCTCCCTGGCAGTTGGAATTACGGCTGTTACTGTTTTGATTCTTAGCCTGGTGACCACAAGGTACACGACAAAGCTTGTACTTATTTTGATCCTTTTAGGCGCATCCTTTATTGCCTACTTTATGGATAACTATCAGGTGGTTATAGATGATATTATGGTGCAGAATATTGTGGAAAGTGATTGGAGGGAGATGAATGACCTGCTGGGTACGAAAATGCTCTCCTATTTTATTCTCCTTGGGGTGCTGCCGGCTCTTCTCGTTTTTAGAGTAAATATCACAACGAACCCACTCAAAAAATCGGCACTCTTCAAAGTACGAGACTGCTTTGTTACCATTCTGCTGATCGTTGGGACCGTACTGATATTCAGTAAATTTTACACCTCGTTTTTCAGAGAGCATAAACCACTTCGTTATTATGTGAATCCGACCTATTCTTTCTATTCTCTTGGGAAATTCATCAACAGAACGTTTCATATGGAGGAAAATGTCGTGTCACCAATTGGTCTTGATGCGCAGGTTGTTGAACTCGATAATAACGGGAATGATGACCATAAGGAATTGGTTGTTCTGGTAATAGGTGAGGCTGCAAGGGCTGATCACTTTTCTTTAAACGGTTACAGGAGAGAAACAAATCCACTGCTTGGGCAGGAAGATATTATAAATTTCAGTAATATGTATTCTTGCGGAACTTCAACCGCTTTCTCCGTCCCCTGTATGTTTTCCATGTTTCCAAGAAAAGAATTCAGCAACAGAAAAGGGCGTACAACTGAAAATGTTCTGGATGTTCTCACCCATACAAAGGCCATTGATATTTTATGGAGAGACAATAACTCCGACTCCAAGGGAGTTGCCCTGCGTGTTCCCTATGAGGATTATTCGAGGCCGGATCGAAATACTCTCTGTGCTGATGGAGAATGCCGGGATGAGGGAATGCTGGTTGGTCTTGAAGAGTATATTAACCAGCACGCGGGGAGGGACATTTTAATCGTACTCCACCAAATGGGTAATCACGGTCCGGCGTATTATAAGAGATATCCGAAAGCATTCGAGAAATTCAAACCGGTCTGTGACACCAATCAACTGGAAGAGTGCAGTGGGGAAGAAATAACCAATGCCTATGATAACGCCCTCTTATATACTGATTATTTTTTGACCCAGGTTATTCATTTACTCAAAAAATTTGACAAGACCCACGAGACCGCGATGCTGTATTTCTCGGATCATGGCGAGAGTCTGGGAGAGAATGGCTTGTATCTCCATGGAATTCCCTATATGATTGCCCCCGATTCGCAGACTCATATTGGAGCTCTTATGTGGTTTGGTAATGAAACCAGTAAAGATGTCGATCTGGTCAAAGTCCGACACAATAAAGATAAGCAATACAGTCATGATAATCTGTTTCACACCTTACTGGGTATTTTTGAGGTCACATCAGACGTGTATAAAAAGGAAATGGATATGGTAGATTTACTGTGAGCAACAGACCAACTATGCATTACTTAAGTATTGTACGTTTAAAACAAGCCGTTAAGCCCTTTCACCTGACTGCAAAGTGGTATCACGGACTTGCAAAAAGTAACTCCAGAATGAAAAGGGGGGTGAGTCTGGTTGTTCTGGGGTGTGTGGCATTTCTGAGCGTTCTTGGATTATTTCAGATCCTTGATCCCTATCTGCTGCAGGACTGGAGCCATTTAAAGCTTACTCTTCATACCATGGGGACTTCAGGTATGTTGCTCTACCTTCTGATGGTTATTGTCTTTCCTCTTTTTTCACCCCTTACACTTGTTCTTGTCACTGGTTCTGCCGCTTTTGGGCCCGTTAAGGGCTTTCTTCTTTCCTATGTCGGATGCATCATCAGTGCAAATCTCATATATATGTTGATTAAATCACTTGCCATTGAAAATACATGGGGGAATGACGGGGAAGGGGGAAGGATAAAACGGATCATAAAGAAACATTCCTATATCATAATGATATGTCTACAGCTGATAAGCGTCATCCCCTTTACCCTGATAAGCGCGGCAGCTGTCGCTACGGGTGTGCCGTGGAAAAAATTTGTTAAAGCCACCAGCATAGGTATCTGTCCCAGCATTCTGTTCTGTTCTTTTATGGGAAGTGAACTTGTCGCAGGTATGGTTTCCCCTCGTATTTATTTCGCAGGAGTTTTTGTGATGGTTCTTCTCCTTCTTGTAATGGCCATACGTAAAAAGAAGAATAAATGGGCTGCTGTTCGATCTCAAAAGAACCCCTGAGCCGGTTTGATTCACCGGTACTACTCCCAGTGAGAGCAGGCTGTTCCATCTGTTATCCTGCCAGCAGTTTTGTCGCTATTCCTCCTAAAACAACTATCATTATACAATTTCGAACCTTTTCCAAAGAGGATCTAAAGTATTTGTCACCTGTTGTTTTGCCCCTCAGACCATGCATAATCTTATTGGAAACAAGAACGTAACTGATATCAAAGAGTAGACCGATGGTAACCAGTATCACACCAAGCAGAATAAATTGAAAAAGCAATGATCCCTGTTCAGGAGATGTGAATTGAGGGAGCAACAGGCTACAGAATAATAATGCTTTGGGGTTTAATAAATTGGTGATAAAGCCACGTAATATATAAGACCCTGCAGAGGAGGCAGCCATGGTGACTCCTGTTTCATTTAATGGAGTTCGAAGTATCTTCCATGCCCAAAACAACAGATATCCTGCACCTGCAACACGCACCATATACTGCACTTCCGGGTGCGTTGAAAAGAGCACTGCCAGCCCAACTCCTGAGCCTAAAACATGCAATGCTCGAGCAAAAGCGATGCCAGTTACTATGCTCAGTCCTGCGCGCCTGCCTTGACTGGTTGAGACTGCTAATACCAGTGCCATATCGGGACCGGGTGATAAATATACTGCGCTTAATGCAGTAACGTATAGATACAGTAAAGCCGGTTCAGTCACAGTTAAGATCCTCCGATAACCTTTTTCTTAATTGCAGACAGTATAGCTCTATAAACTTGGAATTATCTTGCTTTATTGCAGGGAATATGGGATCAAGGGGGAAGATATACCTAACAGGAGGCAAAAATGAGAAAGAATCCACCCGAAAAAGAGCTGGATGTCACAGACTATGCTCTTTTGGCTTTGGTGCAGGAAAATGGGCGCATATCCAATGTCAAAGTGGCTGAGGCGCTTACGCTAAGTGAAACACCATGCTGGCGACGCTTGAAACGACTGGAGGATAAAGGGTATATTAATGATTATCAGGCTAATCTCAATCGCCATCAACTGGGCTTTGGGGTTTTGGCTTTGGTGCAGATATGTTTTGCCAACCACACTGATGATGCACCTTCACAATTTGAAGAGGCCGTGCGGAATATTCCGGAGATACTCTCTTGCCATAATGTGACAGGAGAGGCAGACTATTTTCTCCAGATTATAGCCAGGGATCTGGTAGCATATGAACAATTTCTGAGGAAGGTATTACGAAAGATGCCGGGAGTTACATCTATTCGGTCAAGTCTCTCTTTGAGGGAGGTAAAACATTCAACGCGCTTGCCCTTAGATGGCTTTGGCAGTCCTCAAAAGAATGAGTGCACATAAGGTATCAAATGTTCTACCATACTAAAAGCATTATGATGACCAGAAAAGCCATCAATTCAGACTGGAAAAACAAGAAGAATTAAGAGCTTGCCCTGAGACTCCGAAAGGGCATTCTCGGACAGGCTCCTAGCTAGTTGGTGTAGATTGGAAAACAAATATGAAATGAAGTGCCTTTGTCAGGCTCACTGACAAAATCAATTGACCCACCATATTGTTTTATAATTCCATGGGTAACGGAGAGTCCCATGCCAGTGCCTTCACCTCTTTGTTTAGTTGTGAAAAATGGATCAAAAATTCTATTTTGTATTTCAGGTGGAATTCCATGACCGGTATCACCTATTGTCAGTTTAATAAATTTACCTGGTTTCAGGTTGGTTTTGAGGTCATCTTTATCTATCTGCAATGCAGATAGCACAATTTCCAGAACGCCACCCGTATTCGACATCGCATGACAGGCATTGGTACACAAATTCATTACAATCTGGTGAATATGGGTTGCATCGGCCATGACCAGCTCGTCACAGCGTATATCCTGATGCATCTCAATGTTTGATGGAAGTGAGGTCCTCAATAAAGTAAGTGTTTCTCTCACTATTGCACTTATCTGAACTGGTTCAGTTTCGATTTCAGCCTGGCGACTAAATGTAAGAATTTGTTTTACTAACTTTTCCGCACGCTTGCCTGCAGCAAGAATCTGTTCCAGTCTGTCATTTAGTGTCGATTCGGTTGTTATCTCGCGCATCGCCATTTGCGCCTGAATGTTGATAACCATCAAAACATTGTTGAAACCATGGGCAATGCCTCCCGCCAGCGTACCGAGAGCTTCCATTTTTTGGGATTGGATCAGTTGTCTTTCCAGTTGTTTTGATTCGGTTAAATCCTGCCAGGTCTCAATGGCACCGAGATTATTTCCGGTTTCATCTTTTAGCAGTATGGCTGCCCCGTAAAGCCATTTACCATCATGTCCCAGATTGCTGAAATACATTTCTGTTTCATAGGATCCCGCCAACACAGAAGATTCTCTATATGTTATGCCATCGTGTTGTTGCAAGGGTTTTGTTAAAACATTATCTAATAAAAGGTCGACAATGGAGTATGTCTGCCCATGGTGAAAAGCCTTGTGGTAATTTCTGGTTCCAACCATTTTGGTGGCAGTTTTCCCTGTTAAAAACTCACAAGCCATATTCCAGTGAGTGACTTTGCGATTTTGATCAATCACATATGTAGGAATAGGAATTCCTTCAATTATTTGCTTTAGCCTAGTCTCATTTTGACGAATTTCCCTTGTGTTGTTACGTACTGCTCGTTTTAACAGCCAATTCCAAAATAAAACCGTCAATAGAGCGGCAATAATTAAGGAGAAAATGAGTAAAAAATATTTTGTTGCTTTACGAATTTGCTTGTTCTGTGTATTGACGGAAAACCATTTAAGATAAATATCGTCATATTCTCCCGATTGGTGTAATGAAAAAATACCCTGGTTGAATTTCGCTAAAAGCTCAGAATTACCTTTGGACACAGCAAAACTCAATTTTTGCCATAGCACAGGAGGTCCCACTGAATACACATTGTTGATGTTTAAATCGCCTAAAAGATCAAGTCCGTGTAATCGAGGAAGAATGGCACAATCATGTTTACCAGATGCCAGCAGCCGCAGGGCTTCATTTGGTGTATCGGCAATGATCATTGAATCTGTGGTTTTGTTTCTGGTCAGCCAATCATGGGCATAAACATGCTGAACAACAATTATTTCTTTTCCCTCAATATCACTAAGAGTTTTTATTGGGCTGTTTTGCCGTACAAATATGGCATACGGGATAATGATATTGGGTACAGAAAAGTCAAAAGATTTATCTCTTTCTGCTGAGTACATCATCCCGGTGACAGCATCAAGTTTGTTGTCCTTCAGGTCACGGCGAGTGTTACTCCATGTATCGAGCATAAATGTAATGGTAAGCCCTTCAGTTTTTGCAACGGCCTTCATTAAATCTATAGTAAAACCATCAGGTTCACCTTTTTTATTAAGGAACTCAAAAGGTGCGAAATACTTGTTGGCTCCGATTAATAGTGGTTTGTCCTGAGTTTGGTGTTTTGGTGCGGTATGGCCGGTGCTTGATGCAAATAAAACGATCAGCATGGCAATAATGGACAGTGATAAAGAAAGGGTGTTACTTTGAAAACCAGTATGCCTCATAAGTTTTATGTCCTAAGGAATTGTATGGCCTGAGTCACTCACCATCGAGGTCATCTTTTTAATGAATATTCCAATGCTTTGGCAGGTATCATGTTAACGATATCCGAAAATGCATCAATTGAAAACCCCAATGTTTTTAATCGCTCAGCAAGGGCCGTGGTTTCCATGCGTTCAACCTCTAATGCCACGTTAAATCTGGACATGAGAAGATCTGCCAGATAGATGATGTGGACGAGATTGGTATATTGAAGTGCATTCTCAGGATGATGATGGTGTTTTACGACTTCAATAAGTGATGTGGGAAAAGACCATTGTCCAGCCAGGATAGTACCAACCTCCTGATGATCAAGACCGAAAACAGTTTTTTCAACTTCAGAGGAATCTTTTCCCTCCTCAGATAACTGTCTATAAAAAAGAGGTGAACCTGCCTGAATATGCTGATCCAAAACGACCTTGCCGATATCATGTAGAAGCCCTCCCGTATAAGCCAGGGCAGGTTCTGCTTTTTTAGTTGTTCTGGCAATTTCTTCAGCGATAAGGGCCGTTCCAACAGCATGATGGTAGATACCACCTTTACAAAGCGAATATCCCATCCCAGCCTGGTCAAAAAAGGATTTGATTGCAGCAGATAGTACAAATTTCACCAATTTTTTCTGCCCTAAATAGACCAGAGCATGATCCATTGATTCAATTTTTTTCAGACTGGAAACATAAACTGAATTACATAGTTTGATTGTAAGGGCACTGAGAATCTGATCCTTTCGCATTTCCTCAGTAAGTACTGTTACATCATAGTTATCTTCATTTATGAGTCGCAGGATTTTCAACGCAACTTGAGGGATAGGTTGTAGCGTATCCATTGAGTTGATTATTTCTTCCTTTGTTGATAGTCGGGGATGAGCACGAACGGTATTGAGTTCAAAACCTGTTGGCTCGATGTCACATTCCCACGTTCTCATGTTGAGGTTCAAGGTGCATGAGAAAAATCCACCGGTTTCAGATTTTATGTTGTTTATATGCTTACTGGCAAGAAATGCCATAACACCCTCGGTGGTTCTACCGCCAATGTTAAAGGCCAGATCATCTTCTTGTACGGGACTGACAAGTGCGCCACCGGCTACCCAGGCGCAAAGCTTATCAGGCTTGGCTCCTGCGTCCAAAAGTGCATCAAAAAAAAGAGGTAATCCCGTTTGGGCATATTTTTCCGGCTTGAAACTGCCTGGAAGTAATGGTGGTTTGTCCAGTAACAGATGTATCAGCCCACCAACACCATTATGCTTGTCGTACAGTGCCAGGCCAACACAAGTCCCCATGCAAGCTTTGAGTATTAACGGGCCTGATGTGCCGAGGAAATAAGTGCCGGAGGTAACATGGTGTCGTTGTAATCGGGGCATGGACCAGTGGTTTTTAGAATAGTTTGAATTTTTGTCATGGACAATAGTTATTTCCGGACTGCTCCTAAGAGTCCAGCCCGAACGCAACGGACATTAAAGCTCATACTCTTAACTTTCCAGATATCGTCACCATTACCAAAAAAGACGCTCCAGGCACTTGTCTGGGTATCACTTGCAACACTTGTTGCCGACCAGTAAATGGATGATTGACAGGGGATGTCCGCGGCAATTGCAGGATAATATCTGCTGTAATCAACAAGGGATTTCAATTCGCGGATATTGGGCAGTCTCCAGTCGCTGTGAGAATCAAGTGAAAGATTTTCGCAATAGGCAAGACCATTTTGCCAGTTATGAGGTTTTAGACTGGGGTTTTTCTGCCACTGAAGACCTGTACCCAGATCAGTAACAGTGTCATTCCTGGAAGCATAAGGACCTATGGCATGGGCAGAAAGAGAGAGGAAAATACTGGATGTCAGAATAAGGATAGAGCTTAACAGCTTAGATTTGTTTATCTGCTTTCTAAACCTGCTGTGTATGATTTTTTTTAATATATTGAATTGAATGTTCATTTTAAATCCTGTTGGGAAAGTAATACGCAAGGATCTGATTATGGGGTGAAACCACCAATTATGGTCCTGTGCGAACACACCGAACATAATATTTATTGCTCTTATGGACCCAATGGTCAGCACCATCATTACAGAAGACGCTCCAAGCGTATTCCGAGTTACCCATATGGGCGGTAGATGACCAGTAGAATGATCCCTCACAACCAAAAATTTTGTTACTGGCAGGGAAGAATTTTCCGTAGTCCACAATGGACTCAAGTTCAAACTTTCCGGGAAGGCGCCAATCGCTCTGGTTGGCGAAAACAAGTTCGTCGCAGTAGGAGATAGCATCCTGCCATGTGAATTGTAAGCCTTTGCCGGATCGAGTCCATATGAGGCCACTCTGCAGATCGGTAATAGTCTGATTGGTATTGTCGACATAGTCAGGTGTTGCTCCATTGTACTGCGCATCCTGGCCGAAAAGGGGCGTCCCGGCCGACGGACAGGGGATCACCAGGTTGTTTGCGTCGTAACACGCTGTTTGTCCGGTATCTGGAAGGGGGAGCCATTCTGCAAAACTTCCTGATGGAGGTGTTATCAGCATTATGGTTACAAATGGTATCAACCATAACTGCGGAATATATCTGCCTCCATTGTCCTTGATCATTTGAATTCTAAATTTTGTCGGCTTCATTTCGTCAATATCCTTGTTTTGAATCTTGATGATCTCAACAGCTGGAGCAAACACCAAATATATTAGAGAGTAAATTGCGACATGATGGTCTATATAAATCTGATACCCGTGGATTGTTGCTGGTTTGTTTTGACATAGCCCCAAAATCATTTTATATAGTATCAGAAAAAATGAAAGAAAACAGGCTAAAGATACAAGAAGTGGTTCGCTTGGGTCTGTTTTACTTTTCAACATTTGTTACTTGTAGAATCTGACCATTGACTGCAGAAATGAAAAAATATATAGAACATCAGGAATCTCAAAACCAGGGTATCAGAAATTACTATCCATCGTTTAAGAGTCGTACCACAAAGGTTGAACGTGACTCCAGCAAATGAACTAAAGATGACGGGTGAAACAGATCTTGCTCAATTATTATCTTCCCTCTCACCCGTAGTGTTAGCTGATGAATATGTCTTTTGCAGTTTCGAAGATGCTCGATATGGAGATCATAAAGAATTAAAGCCTCTTGCGACCTTCACTGAGACTGAAGGCTTAACAGTACTTGTTTTAAAACACCTTGCAGATAAGTACGGTGTATATTATGAGACGGTGTACAAATGTATAACGCTTGCTGTCCATTCAAGCCTTGATGCAGTTGGTCTCACAGCTGCCGTATCCACAAAACTTGCAGAACATAATATCAGTGCCAATGTGATTGCAGCGTACCATCATGACCATATCTTTGTTCAGGCAGAACATGCGCACATTGCCCTGAATCTTTTAAAAGAATTTGCCAGCTGACTGTTTGTTGTACCATTATGGATGCAAGGAAATTAAAGAAATGCAACCCCCCATTGAGAAGTTTTTATAAGAATGCCATTTCCTGGAGAAATCATAGCGCTAAGTACTGTGCTTTGCTGGACAGTGAGCGTTCAATTCTTTGGAGCAGCAGCAAGGGAAGTGGGGGCGATTCCCGTAAACATTATTCGCATTTTCGTTGCTCTGCTCCTTTTCAGTCTCTTTCTGTTTGTAAGAGATGGGGTTCTGGTGCCTGTCAAGTTCCCGGTTCATGCCTGGATATATCTCAGTCTTTCGGGTATTGTTGGTTTTTTCATCGGTGATATTTTTCTCTTTAAGGCACTGGTTGAGCTCGGACCAAGGGTTGCAATGCTGCTCCACAGTCTGGCGGCACCCACATCAGCAATCATTGGTTGGTTGTTTCTCAATGAATCATATCTTTTGTATCAATGGATTGGCATTGTTGTCACATTGTCCGGAGTTGCACTTGTTATCTTTGAGCGCAATCAAAAGTCCTCCTCACCGCGCAAGCTAAAAGTACAAAAGATCTCTTTAAAGGGCGTATTGTACGGTCTTGCTGCAATGCTGGGGCAGGCTGGAGGGTATGTGCTCAGTAAGGCGGGTATGCAGACAGAATCCGGATATCTTGATGCATTTGCAGCAACTCAAGTTAGAGCCATTGCCGCATTTGTCTGTTTTATCATTTTTTTTACCCTTAGCAATAAATGGGGGGATGTTAAGAGGGCGCTCAGAAACAGTAAGGCAGTCCTCTTTACAACCATTGGTGCATTCATAGGACCGTTTTTAGGGGTATCACTGTCTCTTCTTGCCCTGCATTATCTGGAAACAGGTGTTGCGGCAACCTTTCTGTCGCTTGTACCTGTCTCTATTATTCCTTTTTCAATATTTTTCCATAAAGAGCACGTTTCCATAAGAGCTGTTGGAGGTGCTTTCACTGCGGTTTTTGGTATCTATCTTCTTATGCAGTAATGAAAACTGTTTATCATTATCATTGCCTGATATATTGTGTGATATGAAATTAAAAGACTTCCAGTTAGAAAGATATTTTGCAAAATATGAGTTCAATGCACCCCATCTTCTCTGCTGCTCAGATTGTGAAAGTCTCTCAATACGTGATTTATTGCAATTTGACGAAGGTGCTCAAGACGAATTGCTATCCCTTGGGCTGGGATATACCGAATCCCTTGGCAGCCCTGAACTTCGAACACAAGTTGCATCCCTTTACGCAAAAGCATCATTTGAAAGTATTATTGTTCATGCGGGATCTGAAGAACCAATATTTAACTTTATGAATGTGGCCCTCAATCAGGGGGATGAGATAATCGTTCCAGCTCCATCATATCAGTCCCTTGGTGAGGTGGCTCGTAGTATTGGTGCCAAAGTTATTGAATGGGAAAGTAGCTCAAAAAATTCCTGGCAGTTGGAGTTGGACTTTTTAAAGAATATTGTGACAGATAAAACCCGAGTTGTGGTTATCAATTTTCCACACAATCCGACAGGGACTCTGCCGGGATCAAAGTTTATACATGATCTTTCAAAACTTTCTGATGAAAGAGGATTTATAGTTTTTTCCGATGAAATGTATAGGGGGCTTGAATATGACGCGAATAATCGTCTGCCGCCATTTACAGATCTAAATGAGAAAGGAGTTTCCCTTGGAGGGATGGCCAAAACCTATGCTCTTCCAGGTTTGCGAATAGGTTGGATTGCAACCCGTAATAAAGATTTGTTTTATAAACTCGCAGCTTTTAAGGATTACACAACCATTTGTAATAGTGCTCCAAGCGAGTTTCTGGCAACACTGGCTCTTAGGAATCGTAATGCAATCGTTGAACGAAATTTGCGTATAATCAAAGGAAACCTGCACATTCTCAACCATTTTTTCAAGAAGCATGAAGAGTTGTTTGACTGGCAGGAACCGCAGGCTGGTCCCATTGCGTTTCCTCGGTATCGCTGTGGATCTGTAGCAGCTTTTTGCAAACAATTAGTTCAGGACACTGGCGTTTTATTGCTCCCCGGAACATTGTTTAACGGAGAGTACAACTGTTTCCGAATTGGTTTTGGTCGGAAAAATATGGTCGATTGTGTGCATAGGCTTGAGCAGTTTATCGGCTCCCCCTGATCGCCACAAATACAATACCCGTAACAGAACAAGTTGTGTGGCAACTTGGGGCACAGGCCTATCTTCGCTAGTTCCAGGGCGTGAGTTTACAAAACGGATTCTGGCCTCCATATCTCCTTCACCATATCCAAAATAGATTGAATTAAAGGATCCTGCAGCCGTTCTCGCTTAAATACAAAATGGAGGTCAACCTCCAGGTAGTCTCCTTCCCAGATAACTATTTTACCTTGTTTTACTGCCTCCAGTGCATCTGGTTCTTTGATTAAACCAACGCAGGATCCTGATGCTACAATGGTCAGAACAGTGGCATCCATATCTGCTGAAACTGTCGATTCCGGAGGTTTTAAATTTTTGGCTTCAAATAATTCCATTGCTTTTATGCGATAAGCGCAATCTGGGGCCAGCCAGGCCCATGGCAGAAGGAGTATTTCTTCCCATGTTGCCCCAACAATACGGTGTTCCCATGCTACTGGCGCCGTTACCATTATTTTTTGAGGGCGCAGAAAAAAACCGGAGACTTTATTTTTGGGAAAATCGCCAAATATAAAACCACAATCAAGCGCACCTTTAATGATATCCTGGAGAATAAAGCGTGAACTGCTGTTGTATATACCAAGTTTTATTCTTTTATGTCTGGCAGCGATAAGATTGCACAGCTGCTCAATCTGCCAAAAGTTTCCATCCTCACTTAAGCCAAGACTTACAGTACCAACTAATTCAGTTTGTAGCGTTCTTGCTCTTTGAAGGAGGCGTTCGCTTTCAGCAAGAACTGTTTCCGCATGTTTTAGAATCTCATTTCCTGCGGCAGTCAGCACCATTCCTTTTGCAGTTCTGGTAAAAAGCGATGTTTTAAATTCTCCTTCAAGTGCCTTTATCTGTGCGCTTATGGCAGGTTGGCTTGTGGCTAATTGTTCTGCGGCCCGTGTTAAATGTCCGGTTTTGGCGACAGCTGCAAAGGTACGAAGTTGATATAGTTCCATGGGAATAACTCTCTTTTTTGCGTCATCACTTTTTACGATAGCTCTGATCGTTTCTTACGATTGGTTTTCTTTTTTGGTTGTTAATACAGTGTAGTGGACATGAATAGCACTGTAGAGGAAACCAAAATAATAGAAAAACACCTGGATGTCACGCTGGTTCAATTTGTATTTTATCTGTTTACACCGGAAGGGAGAATAGAACAGCAACTAAACAGGAAAGCAGCACACCCACTCCAATGGTTGTGCCGTTATAAAGGAACACTTAAGGAGCCGTCCTTATTGCCGGACGGCTCCTAAGATAATTATCTGGTACTTCCTCTCAGTGCTCTTGTCAATGGGAATCTCAAAGTTTCATTGAGATCGTAATACTTATTAACCATGACTAAAGAGAACCATATATGCTATCTGCAACGAACGTCCTGCCCTGGTATTCGTTTCCATTCTTCCCTGGCAGGGGAAAAAGCATAGGAGATGAAGACATAAGAAGAAGAGTCATTCAAAAAACCATTCCCCCAAAAGGTAGCTGCAACGTGTTGGACGTGGGCTGTATAGATGGCAAGCGCCTGTTACGTGCCACAGGAAGGAATTCGTCTGTACAGGGTACTGCTCTAATACGAAGATCTTCTGATATTCCGCTTGAATTGAAAGAGCAAATGAGAGAGAAAAATCTGAAAGTCGTGGTGTCAGATATAAACAGCTTTATGGAACTACCGGTATTTGATCTGCTGTATTTTTTTGAGTTTTTATCTGATTACCCAAAGAACAGGCACATGGAATTACTACAATACTGTAAAATGCTCTTAAAACCCGGAGGATTGTTGGTTACTGCAGCAATGAAAAACAGGGAAAATCCAAATTCTCGACCAGTTGCTTTGCGAGATCTTCTGGAACAATCCGGGTTTTATAAGGTCCGTAGTTACCGGCTCTCTGGCAACCTGCAGTTATTAACAGGAGAGCGGATCAATAAGAAGCTGTGAGTACCAGGACCTCCGGGTTGTTCCAACTCGGTTGACGTTGCAGGTTGCGAACACTATCCAATCATAAAATCCAACGGAGCCTCAATAAGAACATGATGCCCTTCGGGCAGAGAACTTATCCGCCCATCAGGAAGGATTTTCTGATACATTAAAATATTTGAGTCAAAATGATTAAGAAGTTTGCTCAGTCTGGAGCAAATACTTTACTGATATCAATGCGAATCCCAAAGTAAGCTGAAGACTGGAGTAATCGGGTTGTATTATGATTTGTTGGGGTCAAAGTATTTAAACTTCTGTTCATTGAGGATGTTGTCCACAGAACGCATATTTCCTTTCATATAGAAAACATTCGGTTTGGTATCATCTGCCGGACGTATTACCCAGATCTGTTCTTCGAGTTGATGAATCAGCTTGTAGACTATATTGTCAGGATCCGTAAGGTTACCAAAAGTTCTTGCACCTGTTGGGCAGGCGGCAGAACAGCCTGTTTGCGTGTCTCCCTTGGATAATCGTTCGTCCCAGCAGAAATCACATTTGTCTATGGCACGCCTCTCTGCACTGAAATATCGTGCATCGTAAGGGCAAGCCAGCATACAGGTTTTACATCCGATGCATTTTTTACTCTCCATGCGAACAATTCCCGTAACCGGATCTTTATAGGTTGCTTTTGTAGGGCACGCTCGTACGCATGGCGCATTGTTACAATGGTTGCAAAGTACCGGAATGAACTCGACCTGTTTGTCCAGGGATCCGGTGTATTTTTTTGTCAGAATACGGGTTCTGTATCCATATTCAGGGACATTGTTGATCTCGTTGCAGGCATCCACGCATTTCTCACAGTCTATGCAGAGGGATTGACGAATAACCATGCTGTAATGCGGGTTGTACGGATATTTCTTTACGATACTGATGCCGCTTGAGGCATGGGCAGTTCCTACAATGGAAGTTAGAGAAAGTATCTTGCCACCTGCATATACCCCAGCTACGGCCAGGCCAAGCTTGAGGAATTTTCTTCTTTCGTGAGCAGTAACTGAGCCGGTACCCTCATTCTTCATATCATCAAAATGTATTTTAGGAAATTTCATGTGCTGATTATCCTTATAAATAGTTGTTCAGTTAGGTGTTGGACTGTTTATGGTAAAGGAATTCTTACTACCAGATTTTGTGATGACGTTTCATGGCGTCTTCTTCAGTCTCTCCTTCCTCCATAAAGTGAATACCACCACAGCCTAGGCAGATATAGCCGCCTTCAGGTACGATTTCATGTTTTTCAAGTTGGTGTCCGTTAAGAATTTTTTCGCCAGAAAAGTAGGCTAAACAGACAAATGCAATACCAAATAGAGAAGCCATGATTTCATGAAAAGATGGGGTATATGTGAGCAGTTCTGCTTCTTCCACCACACCAAGTGAATGGTATACAGATTCTATTTGACCAGGGATAACAATGTCATAACGCATAAAAAAGATACCAACCATCATAAGACCGGTTGCGAACATGATTAGATTGAAGTTGTTACCCCGTGAGCGGATGAGGAGTAAAAGGGGAAGCACCATTCCAAGAAATATCTCAAAAAGCCAGAAATTAGTTGCATATTCACCTGTGAGGAATGACATGATAACAAGATGTTTTCCTTCTGACACCATGCCTGTAATGATTTTCCAGATGGTAAAAAAGATAATAACAGAAATAAGAAAGATAGTGACCTGGGTAACGGCTTTGATTGCCCGTTCCATTCTCTGATTCATAATATCAGGATTGATTTTCCAGCCAAGAGTCGTGAAGAAGAGAATTGCACATCCACCTGACATGGCGGCAGAAAAAATGAAATAAATGGGAAGGTAAGGGCCATACCAGAAAGGACGTCCATGCAGCATACCGAATACCGCACCGAGGTTACTATGGGCTGCAATTCCCACAACAAGACCAAAAAAGCCCATCAATCTGGATAAGGTATGGTTTTGCTCCAGCAGAAAGTAGTATTCAATCATCATGAATACCAGATACATGCCATAGAGTGTTCCCATCCACCACATATTTGAGACAAAGTTTGGTGAAAAAACATTCCATATGGCCATTCTGAATGGGTTCTCAATATCGAAGAAAATAATGCAGAAGCCGCCAAACATAAAAACGATGGACATGAAAACGGCACGTTTTGCGATGGGCATAAAGGCCTCACCACCAAAAACATGGCCAATGGATGAAATGATACAGAGCCCTGTTGATGTAACAACGCAGAAAATGTAGGTGGATATGAGTAAGCCCCAGGATATCTGCCTGCTGACCCCATAAACATGATGATATCCGACTATCATGCCGTGAACACCTACTGCGGCACCTGCGAGTGCGAGAAGGGCAAAAAAGCCCATGGTTATTTTGTATAACGGGCTTGCATTTTTCAAGGCTTCGATGCCATGAAAGCCCCATTTCTTGGAAATGTTAACCATTCTTCCAGTCATTTTTTCTCCTCTCAATTAATAGTAAAAGCTATAGTTGCTCACTCAGTTTGTAGGCAGGTAGGTTGTGTTAATGAGCACTTGTTTCATGAGCATCTTTCTTTTTCTCTCCTTTTTGAAGCTTTTTTAAACCCTTCACTCCAACATGACAGACAGTGCATCTTGTAAGATACCCGAATGCCTGTGATGAATCATGACATGAACCACAATATTGACTATGAAGGGATTCAAGGTATTTTCGCTTTTCCACAGGATCGTCTGACAGGATCAGTTCATGCCCTTCAACTGTTCCCTGTTTCATGGCGAATACTTCTTTGTGACACGATTCACATGAAAGGCCACCATTTTTTAAGTGAATATTATGGTCGAAAACAACCGCTTTCACTGGCTGGGTGAAGACAATCTTTTCAGTGGGGGGGAAATGACATGCTTCACATTGGGTAGTGGAATCGAAAGCATCATCACCGTTGTGACAAGATCCGCAATATTTGCCTTCTCTAAATGTAGCCATTGTAAAGTTTTTATTGTTTTCTGCTGCTCCTTTTTTCATGGTGAAGATGCTATTATGGCAACTTCCGCACTCAAGCTCGAATTCTTCTACATGGGCTTTATGGCTGAATGCTGCTTTAGTTGGTTGATCCCACATAATGGGCTCTTCTGATGCCGCATGGCAGGCCATACAGTTTGTTTTTGTTGAAAAGGCAGTATCGCCATCATGGCAGCTACCACAAAATTGACCTTCATCCATGGCTTTCATGGTGAATCTCTGGCTGTTAACAGCAGTGCCTCTTTGCATGAAGAAGATGTCGTCATGGCACTCTGAACAACTTAAACCAGCATCCATTGTATGGACTTTATGACTGAATGTCGCTTTAATAGGTTGGTTCCAGATAATGTCACTCTTAGGGCCAGATTCTTTGACATCATAATTGTCATTGGCCAAACTGTATCCTGCAAATATAAAAGATACGGAAATACCAATAATGCTGTTTTGTAACAAAGGGCTTTTGATCATTTTAATGCTCCGGTAGATATTGAACAGTGTGAAATGAAGTGACAATGAAACTTGCAATTAAAGATTCAGGAGTAATAAAAACTGAGAGTAATTATCGTTATCACCACATAGTGTGCTACTACGAAGTGGTGAAATTCAACTACTGAGGAAGATGCATACTGCCATCTTTCCTGTTTGTCAAGTCTCAGTTTAAAGATATTATAAAATAATAAAATACTGAAAGAGCGCGAGAGTATATTGGATCGAAAAAGAAGTAGGGTAGAACCTTTCTACACAAAAAACAGGAGGGGGTAAAAATTTTATGGGATGGTAATCAGTTGAGTAGTTTTGGGGTGGAAATGAATGAAATCTATGTGCTTTTCAGTATCGATACCAGCCTAACGATACTAACGCAGATAAACTGCAAGTAAGTGCCTCGAAGGTCTCTCTTTGTTCGCTACCTGGCCAAACTCTTCAGAATTGTTGGAAAATAATGTTCTTAATATTAGATACATGGCTGTACTTATTTTCAAAAATTCTTCGATTTTGACCAAAATGCCTATTCTCAGACAAGCTCCCGGGAAATTCTGATGAGAACTTCCTGACCTGAGCCATTGCTATCTTTGACTGGAAAGGGATCCATTACTTCTGGTTATTTAAAGCTTTTTCAGAAGTTTCTTTTTTTTGCTTTTCATTTATTCTGACTGCCATGAACCAGGCACGGCCACCACCATTAATTGCCGCCAGATTTTTGTAGCCTTTGGACGTCAAAAACCTACCAGCAATTTCTTCCTGTTTACCCATTACGTCAACAATCATAATTTTTTTATCTTTAGGGAGATCACTATATTTTTCTTCAAGATCATCAATGGGTATATGTACGACTTCCCCCTGATTAAATTCACCTATCTGTCGTAGCGCTTCTCCACCAATATCAAGTATAACTATTTTATCAAGCATTGAAAGAACCTGCTCAGGGTACATCAGAGGGATATCTGCCTTTGGATAGTTGATAGTGCGAATAACCGGATATCTCCTTCTGATCCAATCAGGAAGTCCACCATTATATAATTTAACATTTGTATATCCAAGTTTTACTGCCTTCCTGGCAGCTATAATGCTCTTAAGTCAGCCAGGTCCTTTGCAGAAGAAAACAAATAATTCATCTTTATCCTTTGGAAGATTTAGATTTCCCTGTACTTTACTCGATGGTATATTAACCGATTCTTTGATGGTTAAATCTTTAAATTCTATGGAACTCAAAGCATTGGCAAGAACCATCGGCGCTCCATGGTACAATTCGTTTTTTAATGCTTCCGCTTCGATGGTCGGAATATCTATAACGTCAGAAAACACAAAAGCGGGCGATGAGCTAAGGCAACAAAAAAGAAAAACGGAGAATATGGTTATATGGCTCTTTCTTTTCATTTTTTCCTCTTCTTAACGTATTTCATCTTTACACCTGTTTTTATCTCTACTGTCACGAAATCCCTTTCTGTACATTTTTAAAAGAAGTGGATTCGCAATGTGTTTTTTGGGCTGTCCTTTCAGATTTTCACTTTGCTCCTGGCCATCTGCAAAACCTGACTGGTATGACCTGGAAATATCCAAGTCATTGGTTATTGTACCATAATACAGTGCGCTGGCACAATTTCTCAGCATAAAAAGAAAAAAAAGTAACAAGAGTGCCATGGTAATATATGTGCCGAGACGCGTATGTGTCGGTAGTCTATTATGCATTACCACTCAAACCTGAATGCACATTATCCGGGACACAGACCTTTTAGCCAAAGGTCAACGTCGCTATCGTATAAATAATAGTAAAAACAAGGAACATACCAATAGTTAATGCAGTGAAACCAAAAACGTACGCAAATATGACAAGCCACCTGGGAGGTTTGTCAACTATAACGTCGTCTAAACGACCTTCTTTCACCAGCATTTCATATTCGCGTGGCCGCTCATGCTTTAACTCATCCAAAGTAATTGAGCCGGTAAAGATTACCCGATCCAGTGGGTATTTTTCAGGTCTAATGTGGGTATTGAAAAAATGAATGGTGAAAATAAAACCGGTGGCCAGAAGCGCTTCGTCACTATGGATAATTGTCGCAATGTTCAGCCAGGAACCGGGGATGTATTGAGTTACCCAGACTGGAAACCAGAGACAGATTCCGGTAAGACCAATGACAGCTACACCCCAGAATACAGCAAAGTAATCAAATTTCTCCCAGTAGGTCCAGCGGCCGTAACGTGGCTTGGGCCCCTTACCGACAAACCATTTAAGTGTTTGCCCTATTTCTTTTAAATCTTGAAGATTGGGAACCATACCGATGGTTTTATCAAAGAGAAAACTCAGGAGCGATTTGTTGGTTTTACGCCAATTCTGATAAATCAAAATGAAATGCAGAAAAAAGTAGGCAAATGTCAGAACTGCCCCAATCCTGTGCAAAACTCCCAATACCTTGAAACTTCCAAAGAAGCTGGCTATGGCACCGGCCCAAGGCTCATCGGCAAATTTCAAGGCCATACCGGTCAGTGCGAGGGTTAAAAAACTGATGATTACTGTGAGGTGTAGAACTCTGGCAAATACAGTAAATCTCTGGACGTATATTGTTTTTGTTTTACTCATTTCAGCTTACCCTATTTTTAAACACATTCAGTACAGATACCAGGATTATTTGTGCCTTACCCTATGATTCCTGCAATAAAAAACAAGAATATATGAGAGTGAAACAATATCAAAATCTTACGAATAGCAATAGATAGCGAACGAAGAGAAGCCTTGGAAGCACTTACTTGCAGTTTATCTGCGTTATTGGATATCTTATTCTCTTCAAGCACTACCATTTACAGACTTTATTTCTTTTGTTTCCGGGCTTTCCTTAACTCTAGTCGTTCTTTTAGGGAACGCGGAATCCAGAGTAGGGTATGTAAACCGAAAAGCGAAAAAGTGCCAAGGAGCAAGATGGTCATGCTCCAGAATACATAATACATATCAGGGTTATGTTCTTTATCACTATGGGTGGCGTGAGTTCTATAAGTGGTAAAACTTAAATTCGCACCAGGGTGACATTTGCGACAAGTTCTCACTGCATTATCTCCAGACAGGGTCGCATCAGGATCGGTCGCAGGCAACATACTATGACTTCCATGGCAGTCGGAGCATTGCGCTGCCCTTTCACCGCCTGCCAGCATGGATGCCTTGCCATGATAGCTCTCTCGATAGGTTTCCACCTGTTCCTGATGGCATTTCTCACACTCTGCTGCCTGTTGTTTTCTAAAGGCTGCTTCCGTAATCCTGGCGGCGCCGTGTGCTGAATGGCAGTCGCTGCATGTTGGGAAACGTGAACTATCTGCTCCTACTGGTGTGTTGTGAACGGATTGTTTGATTTTTCTGGCAACACCATAATGACAGGTTTCACAGGTCGCAGTTACATGATTCCGGTTGACAGTCGAATCAGGATCTGACTGAGGCAGTATGGAGTGCCCTGTATGACAGCTCGCGCAGGTAGCAGAAACCAGAAGGCCACTCTTTACAAGCCCTTTACCATGGATACTCATTGAATAAGTGCTGACAATATTATGTTCATGCCCCTTTTTTATCCTGACCGCAGCCTTTTTGCCTTCCTGGTGGCACGAGCCACAAAGCAATGGGATATTTATGGGGTTAATGGGAGAATCGGGATTGGCTTTCGACATATTGGCGTGTTTGCCATGACAGTCGGTGCATCCTGGTGCATTTGGGTCTAATTTTGCAAGTAATTTTCCGTGGATACTCTTCTGAAAGATATCGTTTTCTTCAGGATGACAGGCGGAGCAGTCTACCGGACCGGAATTTATACATATGGGTTCCCGTGCAATATCCACATTTGAATGACATTTCACACAGGCAATTTTTTCTTTTTTGTGCAGGGTTCCTCTAAATTCATCATATTCCTCCAGATCAACATAAAGACTTTTTATACCGCCTTCGTCATTGGCCATGACAAGGTTGGGATCATCATGACATTTCATGCAGAAATCGTCTGTCAAGCTGTCTGAATACATTATTTGCCGTTCGATGTGCGGCTGATGGCATTCTACGCAGGAGGGTATTTTATGAGTCTCTTTTTCCCAAAGCGTTTTCCGTATAACCTTTTGGTGAGTTCTTTCAATATTGGCATGGCATTTCATACAGGTTTTTGCCACATTATGTCGATTGATTGAAGAGGCGGGATCTGTGTGAGGCAAGACATTATGCGAGGTGTGGCAACTTGTGCATACAGCAGCAACAATAAGACCGGATTTTAGTAAGCCTTTGCCATGCATGGACATGGAAAAATTCTGAAGAACATTATGCTGGTCGATATTTTCATGGGTCTTGGTCATAGGTGACCCTTCCTTATGACAGTGACCGCATGTCTTCGGAATGTTAGTTACATAGACTTTCGAATTGGGATCGCTTGGAGGCAATATACCATGCGTCCCATGGCAGGTGTAACAATAGGGGGCAAGCGCATCGCCTCTGCTGCGCGCCTTCCCGTGTATACTTTCCTCGTATATCTTACCGACATCTTCGTGACATTCATCACAGTTCACCTTGGTCAGTTTGGAGGGATGCTCATCCTCAGTATCTGCATCCTGATGACATGAAATACAATCTTCATCACCATGAATAGATGAAGCCAGGATCTCAGCATTGACATACACAGAACTGTCGTTGCTTTCTCTGGTGAGATCTTCATCACCATGGCATTCCAGGCATTCCTCATTGCTCATGGACAGAGCACTGCGACTGCTCACGGTAATGGTGAGCAGCACAGCAAAGAAAACACCGGTGAAAATGCCTATTTTTTTTCTGGTAGTGGTTTTCATGTCTCCCATCCTGTTTCCCCGATGATTGTAATGCTTTCTCGTAGCAAAGTATTCCCATACATAATGGGAGGAATGACTAACGAAACGACAAAAAACACAAAATGAATGAACATTCATTGGTTAGAATTTGTTTATAAATCAAATAGTAAATATATGCAAAGGAAAAATATTCTTAGAATCTCAAAAAATGTTCCAAACATTGAGACCCTACAAAAAAAGAGGGATCAAATTTATAGGTTCTTGAGAGACAATTCCTAATTAAGAATAGTTAAGACCTGGCAAAAGAAGATAAATACAAAATTAGGGCAGTCACAATTGCTGAAATCATAGACTGTAATGAAAGTCAGCTTTTCTTTTCATGGGTCATGTGAACACAAATTACTATCATTTTAAATGTGTCCGGGTTTGATAGTTCAAGTATCTGATAATTAATGGCGTCCTAAAAACTTTTCATTTGCTTCGTTGCTGCATTTTTTGTTTAATTACGCCGTACCTTAGTACGCAGAAATCAAACAAAAATACGCGCCTCGCATCTGAAGTTTTTTACTAAGCCATCTCTTAATTGACCTTTTTACGAGTTTATCAAAAATTCAATTCCCGAGAACAGAGATTTTTTTCGACTCTATCTTTTGGTCTTGTTTAAACGAGAATCTTGACTCTTTTTTGGGAAATAGAGTATGTATCTGAGAGAAAATTGAGTTCTTCATTCCTAATAGTGTTAGTTAAGGAGCCTTTATGTATCGTTTAGGACGATTTTTTATTTTAACTCTTGTTCTGCTTATGCCACTGTCAGTACAAGTACAAGCCGTAGAGTTCTCACCTTCAAATGAAGTACAGGAAAATATCACGACTCTTACGAAAACAAAAAGTTGCCTGAATTGTGACCTTAGCGGTGCCAATTTAAACCGTTTGGAGCTTTCAGGAGCCAATCTTGCCGGTGCTAATTTATCGCGCGCCTCAATGGCACTTACAAATCTTTCAGGAGCCAATCTTCAAAATACAGATCTTCGTGAAGCAGTTTTTACAGGTGCGGACCTTGCCGATACGGATATGCGTGGTGCAGATTTAACAGGAACATTATTTGCGGGTGCATATATGGTTGGTGCTTTGTTGGACGGTGAAATGCTCAATACAAAGCCTTATGCAGAAGAAAAAATTAGTGATGTGGAAGAATCAGTGTATGTAGAAGATACTGTTAAACCTAAAACGCCACAAAAGACTGATGACCTGACAATTGGAAGCAGACGAGATTTTGAAGAAACTCCACCTGTACTACCAACTGAAAATATTTCAAAAAAGATTGCCCAAGGTCCTCCGGTTGCGGTTCTCGTTGAGGATAATTCCACTGATGATGCCACGGTGGCCATAGAATTGCTTCCTTCCGAGAGTGTTACTGCAACAGCAGCAAAGGCTGCTCCTGCCATGAATGAGGTTCGTCTTCGTGAAGATGTTGTTCCTTCAACAATACCTGACGTTGAAGAAATTAAAAACGTGCAAAGCCCTGAAGTAATCCCAGAGACAACAGATGAAGGTGAAGTCCTTGTAAAGGAAAATAAGATTGATAAGGTAGTTCCAAAAGAAAGTGTTGTTAGCAGAAGCACAGCAGGGGAACCTTCCATAACAAAAAGTGAAACCATAATTGAATCTTTGAAACATCCTGATACTGTTGAAAACAATACTCGGACCGAAGAAGCACATACATCCGATATGGTATCAGAAGAGACTTCCGTTACCTCTACACAGGGTATAACGGCTGAACCAGAAAAAACGCAACCGGAGATCACTCAAAATTTAACAGAAGAATCAAAAACAGTTGAGCTTAAAAATGAAGTTTTAGCAGAATCCAATAACGAGTCTCGAGGAGTGTTGGAAAAAGTCTTAAATATATTTTCCACAGCTGAGCCATCTACGGAAGTTATGAAAAATGCCGCAATACTTATTGATATAAATCGATGTTATGGATGTAATCTCCAGGGAGTAAATCTTAGCGGAGAAAATCTGGGTAGCGCAGATCTCGAAGGTGCAGACCTCAGGAATGCCACGTTGAAGGATGTAGATTTTGGAAAGGCCAATTTGAAAGGTGTAAATTTGAGAGGTGCCGATCTCACCGGTGCAGATCTTTCCGAGGCCGATTTATACAGGGCAGATTTATCAGGTGCTGATCTTACCGATGCAGACCTTGAGGATGCTTTGCTTGACGATGCTGAGCTTGCAGGGGTGAAAGGGTATAACGGTTCAACTTTGTTGTTGCCAGATGCAAACAACTAGGAGCGTGTCCGAGAATGCCCTTTTTCCCAAACTCTTCAGAATTGTCAAAAAATAATGCTTGCAATATCAATCATATGGCTGCGCTTATTTTCTGAAAATTCTTCGATTTTGACCAGGTAAGTGAGGAACGAGACTCCGAAATGTCTATTCTCGGACAAGCTCTTAGGTTATTATTTCCATTTTGAAATAATATCTAAGGATTTCGAAATTTTTTCCCCTGCTGTTTTTGCGTCGGAGGTCAGAATGGCTTCGATATTGTCTATCTGGCCCTGCAGGGTTCCTACTACAATTTCAAGATTTTGAATTGTGGATGCTGCAGTGTTTTCTGTGACATCCATGGCCTGGCGCAGATCCTCAGCACTGCGAAGCAAACCCCGCATGGTGTCGATTTTTTCCAGCCTTAAAAAGAGCTCTGTGAAATTGATAGGCTTCTCAAGATAGTCAGAGGCACCTTTTTTCATGGCTTCAATAGCAGTGTCAACTGAAGAATGTGCAGTAATAAGAATAACTTCAATGTCTCGTTCAAGCTCTTTGGCAAACTCTAAAACACCAATGCCATCAATATCACCTGGCATCATGAGGTCTGTGAGAACGACATCGACGTGATTGTGTAAAAGTATATCGTTTCCTTTGGAACCATCCTCGGCGACCAGCACTCCATAATTCTCGTTTATAAGGCGCTGTTCCAGGAGTCTTCTGATAACAGGATCATCATCGACAACAAGTATGGTAAGATTATTCATCACAGAACCTCAATTTTTTTTCTGGGCTTAAGGCTTACGATTTTTGACATAGCAATTTTACCGTTGTGAGCAACACCTACAACCTCAATACCAGGGATCAGAGAAAGGACGTCAGATACAGACTTGCGGTAAACAATGGTGTCATCAACCACAAGTACACGAAGTTTTTTTCCTATTATCATTTTGATTTCGTTTCCAGGTGTAAAACTTTTTCAACATCAAGGATTCCAATAAGTTTGTCTGTGGTTTTATAGACCCCTGTGAAAAACTCACCCTGGATTCCACCCATATTTGAAGGAGGTGGCTCGAATTTTGTGGTATCAGCCTGAACAACATCACTGATTTTTTTTACCAGAAGACCAATATGTTCACCTCTTGAGTTCACAATGATATTTCTGGGATCATGAGAAAGATTTGTTTCTCCAAGACCAAGTTTTTTGCTCAAATCAATACTGGTAATGATCTGCCCACGTAAGTTGAGAATACCCAGGACATAACTGGGAGCTTGCGGAACTGATGTCATATCTATCAGTTTATTGATCTCCTGTATCTTGAGAATATCCATTCCACAGAGTGCATCACCAACAAGAAAAGTTGATAATTCGACAAGATTTTGATTTGTTACTTCCTTTTTATTGGCCATTCAACACTACTCCTGCAGAAAGAAAATGGTTTGTCAAATATTGATAACGTCGTAAAAGTTGAAAATGGGATGGACTTGGAATAATCTTCATATTCGAGGCATGGAAATTTATAATCTTTTCGAAGTGCTAAGGCACGTTGAAAAGATTGTAAATTTGCAGTAACGAAGAAGAGGAAGAGTTTTTACGAGTCCATCAATTCTTAATGAACCTGTTTTGCGTAATGATGAACAGATGCCATAAGTTTTTCTTTGTCCAGTTTAATATGATACTCGTCGATACCGACGGCCTTACCCTTTGCAACATCTTCATCACCGGCAAGAGTGGTGAGGGCAATAATCGGTAGATCTTTAAATCTTGGGTCTCTTCTTATGGTTTCTGTGAGCTCAAGACCATTCATATTCGGCACTTCAATATCGGTCACAACCATCGTCACCTCGTCAGCATGTTCCTGAAGCAGCTCCCATGTCAGTGCACCGTCTTCTCCTGCTAACACATCATATCCGGATTCTTTCATGTAATTCTTTACCTGGGTTCTAAAAAAGTTGGAATCTTCAGCAATTAAAATAGTGGGCGTTGAGCCACCTTCTTCTTCGACCTCATAAATTTCCTGATCTTCAAACCATTCCGGGAAAAGGGTTCCAACCACTTCATAAATATCAACAGGCATTGTTGTTTCACCATCAATGATCGTTGATCCCATTATTCCATGTTGTTTTAAGGTGCTCTCATCCACTGACACTGAAATTTCCATGGCATCAATTGGTCCAATGGCAAGGAGCCCAATAATTTGAGAAGCAATGTTAAAGACAATGACAAGTAAGTCATCATTATCCGCAATGGGTTGAACCATTGCCACGTCGTCAACTGCTATAAGGGAAAGGCTTCCACCTCGATATTGCACAACACGCTTACCACCAAGTTCTTCGATATCCGAACGTTTAACTTTTTCCTTCTCAGACATTAATTGTGCCTGTTCTGGTGTGATGAGTCCCTTATTGATAGCAGCTTCGGCCAGGACTTCACCGTCAAGACCTTTACCGTCATCAATGGTTTCAATAACAACCTGTCCTGCTGCATGATAGGCTTTTAGGGTAACAATGCCTCTTGAAGGTTTACCCAGTCGTTTTCTATCTTCGGGTAATTCAATACCATGATCCACTGAATTTCGGACAAGATGTGTGAGGAGGGCATTGATGGATTCGATGATAGTCTTGTCGAGTTCAACATCTTTACCTACAATTGTAAGATCAATCTCTTTGTTTAGTTTGGAAGAAAGATCGCGCACAACTCGTGGAAATTTTCCAAAAACGTTTCCTATTGGCTGCATGCGCGTAAGCATTATTGTTCCCTGCAATTCAGAGGTTATCAAATCTATTCGTTGGCCAACGTTCTCGGCGTTCATAACATCTCCAGAGGATATTTGCTGGAGGAGTTGGTTCCGGCTGAGTACGAGTTCTTCTGCAAGTGTCATCAGTGAATCGAGAAGACTGACATGAACTCTGATGCTGGAGTCAACTTTTACTTTGCCGGCAGTTTTTTTAGGTGCAGGTGTTTTTGACTCTGCTTTTTTAGGAGCTGGAGGTGGTGGCTTTACAGGTGGTGCCTGGACAACTGGCTCTGGTGGTGGTTCGGGAGCGGCTTGTGGTGCAGCTTCAGGAACAGGTTCTTCTTTTGCTGGTTCAGGTGTTGTTTCAACAACCGGAGCCTCTATGCTTTCCTCAACTGCCGGCTCTGTTTCAACTGCCGCATCTTCTGCAGGGGAAGCCTGCCCGATATCTCCGTTATATATGGCATTTAAAGGAATAAGATGTTCTTCAATATCATATTCATTGGAATTAATTTGCTGCTTCGAATGAGCCCAAGTACATTTTTCATCACATGGGAAAGATCCTGGATGACGGTGAGCCCCATAAATCCAGCACCGCCTTTAATGGAATGTGCTGCTCTGAATACCTTGTTAACCAGATCTTCATCGATATCGGCACCATCTTCTTCAATGGCAAGAAGATCGTTTTCTATGTCGGCAAGATGTTCAAGTGATTCTTCTGTAAATCCCTGTAGTATCTCATTATCTTCAATTTGCATAAACCGATTCCTGCCATAAACTGGATAGTTGCGGGATAACTAATTACCCAACTGTTTTATAAAAATAAAATATCCAGAAAAAACATGAATAATATATTCTATACTTTGGCTTAATTGAATGTACAGGGAATTTTAAAAAAAAATGAATTAACGAAAAAGAGGAGAATAACGCATGTTGTTGAATGGCTCATTTCCCTGACTTACTGAATACAGGTTATGATAAAAGGGATAAATTGGGAAAAAGAGGGTTGATACCTTTATTATAAGGTTGATTGTTCTTAAGATGGACTGATTTCAAGAATGGTTATTTCGTAGTTAAGCGGATGACCAGCGAGGGGATGGTTATAATCTATGAGAATACTGTCCTCTTTGAGTTCAACAATGGTAGCAGGAATCTGATGGTTGACGCCGGCAGTCTCAACATTCATGGAAATGATAAGTCCCACTTTGGGCTCAATTTTACTTGTGAATTGTGTTTTGGGGATTTCTTGAATGAGGTCGCTGCGTCGTATGCCATAGGCACCTTCTTCCGGCTCAAGGCGGACTTTTCGCATTTCTCCAACCTGCATTCCCAAAAGTATTCGTTGAATAGGTTTTGGTGTGTCTTCTTCTCCGAGTTGGATAACAAGAGGATTTGATTTGTCGATGCTTTCAAAGACTGTCTCATTATCCAGTGTGCCAATGAGTGTGACAGTTACGGTGTCATTTTTTTGTATCTGCTTCATGTGAAGAACTAATGCTCCTTCAATCTGTATGGAAAAGGTGTTAATTGTGATATATTTTTTCAACGCCATAATCTAAACCATCATGTATACTTTGGCAATGTTTACTGGCAAGGAACCTGCTTTGTTGATCTTCTTTTGTGATTAATGGAGCTGTTTCTTGACAAATGATAGAGAGAGTCATACATTGCGCTGGCTTTACACCGGTTTAAGAAAGATCCGTATAACATTTGAGCCAACTGTACCTGGAAACGGAGTAGGGGATGATACTGGAATGCGAAAAATTTAAAGAATCCATGGAATCTGAAGAGGCAGAATGCCGTCATCCTGATGACTACTGCCAGACCAGACAATCCTGTATGATTAATTATATTGGAAAAGAACGTAAAAGAGAGCAGGCACAGAAAAAGAAGAAAGCTGTCCAGGAAGAGTAAATATGATAAATCTTGATTTTTCAAAAAATAGTGATGGGCTTCTGCCCGCCATTGTGCAGGATTCAGAAAGTGGCAATGTATTAATGCTTGCCTACATTAATAAGGAGTCGTGGGACAAAACCTTGTCCACAGGCAAGGCCCACTACTGGAGTAGATCCCGTCAGCAACTATGGCTCAAAGGTGAATCGTCGGGCCATGTGCAACTAATCCGTGAAATTCTTGTGGACTGTGATCAGGACACAGTGGTATTTAAAGTAGAACAGCTTGGTGGTGCTGCCTGTCATAAGGGTTATGGTTCCTGTTTTTTCAGGCGTATTGTGAATAATGAACTGCAAATAATTGAAAAGAAAGTTTTTGATCCAGCTGACGTCTACGGGAATAAATAACACCGACAGTCAGTACTGGTTGAATAAATCGTTTGGAGAAGAGTATGAATGAACTTAAACTTGGGTTGCCCAAAGGAAGTCTTGAAAAAGCAACCATAGAACTTTTTGAAAAAGCCGGTTGGCTGATTAAGCCTAAATCGAGAAATTATTTTCCAGAAATTGATGATCCTGAACTTGCCTGTTCAATATGTCGTCCTCAGGAAATGTCACGTTACGTTGAGTCTGGAATGCTTGATGCCGGCATCACAGGAAAAGACTGGACCATGGAAAATCAGTCTGATGCAATATTGGTTACGGAACTTGTATATTCCAAGGTGAGCCGTAAGCCAACTCGCTGGGTTATTGCTGTAAAAGGTGATTCCGAGATTCAGTGTATAGAAGATCTTGAGGGTAAAAAAATTTCCACTGAACTTGTGAACGTGAGTAAACGTTTTTTTGCTGATAAAAATATCAACGTTGATATAGAATTTTCCTGGGGGGCAACAGAGGCTAAAGTCGTCTCCGGTCTTGTTGATGCCATTGTTGAGGTCACCGAAACTGAGAGCACAATCAGGGCCCATGGTTTACGGATCATTTATGAATTGATGGAATCCAATACTCAGTTTATTGCCAATAAAGACGCATGGAATGTTCCCTGGAAACGTGAAAAAATTGAAAATATTGCACTAATGCTTCAGGGATCATTAAAAGCAGAAAGAATAGTGGGGCTGAAGATGAATGTTCCTGAGACCAAACTAAAAACAGTTATTGAATTATTGCCTAGTCTGAATGCGCCCACAGTTGCCAATTTATATAATGCAGATTGGTTTTCCGTTGAAACGGTTGTTTCGTCAGATCTGGTACGTGATCTGATTCCTGCACTTACAAAAGGTGGTGCTGAAGGAATCATTGAGTATCATCTAAGTAAAGTTATATGAAGTTTGTGGATATAAGATTTCTGTTGAGTGTTCATAAGTTGGCTCAATTGCCACCTGCGACATTGCCGGAAATAGCTTTTGCCGGACGATCCAACGTGGGTAAATCATCCCTCATCAATACCCTGGTTGGCAGGAAAAGCATGGTAAAGGTGAGTGGAAGACCAGGAAAAACACAGGGGCTTAATTTTTTTGAGATTCCTGAAAAGGTGTATCTTGTTGATCTGCCTGGATATGGTTTTGCTAAAGTGGCGCGTGGAATGCAAGATAATTGGCAGGCATTGATAACTGCCTATCTTGAAACACGTTCTACGCTGTGCTGTGTTGTGGTCATCATGGACATCCGCCATGGTGCAAAAGTTCAGGATACGCAGCTTATCTCATGGCTAAAGCAACGGAACATTCCCTGCTTGCCTGTTTATACAAAAGCAGATAAACTTTCGGGGAACAAAAAACAAAAACATGCATCAGCCCTCGATGCCGGTCATAGCCTGAACAGTAATCAACGCATTATCTTTTCAGCTAAAAACAGTTTTGGAAAAGAAGAGCTTGAGACTGCTCTTGCAAGTTTTGCTGAAATCGGGTAATTTTCTATTTTTGTAGTAGGTAGAATACGCAAGCCCACATTGTTACTCTATAGTTTTAGTGCCTTACTCCATAATTCCTGCAATAAAAAACAAGAATATGTGAGAGTAAATAGTATCAAACCGTTATCAATAGTAACAAGGCACTTACTTGCAGTTTATCTGCGTTAGAGTAGTTTCTATGCATGAATAGTGTAAGGAGATGTTCGTATGTCACTTCGTTCTGAATGGCCTTGTTGGGAGATCATGAAATGCCACGAGTCTCAAAAATGTCCTGCAAAAGACAATACATCAAAATTGTGTTGGGAGATTATTGAAGAAGTTGATCCATACTCGTTTAATATCTGCAAAGATTGTCTTGTTTATGTTTCTAAACAGAAAGATTCTCAGTTTAGTAAAGAGGAGCTTTTAAGCATTATGGCTCAAAAAGGGGTGAATGTTCTTGGTGAGCAGAAATGTCCCATGAAAGATGTGGGTTGTAAGAAGTAAGGGAACTCCTTTTCTCTTTCTCTTATTGATCCGATTTCAGGACGGCAAGGAAGGCTTTCTGGGGAATGTCAACATTACCAACAGTCTTCATACGTTTTTTTCCGGCTTTTTGTTTCTCAAGGAGCTTTCGTTTCCTGGTAATATCACCGCCATAACATTTTGCTGTGACATCTTTCCGAAGTGCTGAGATATTAGTTCTCGCAACGATGGTGCCACCTATGGCTGCCTGGATGGCAATTTTAAACATTTGCCTTGGTATTTCTTCTTTTAGACGTTCGCAGGCTCGTAATCCACGAGCCCTTGCGTTATCACGATGCGCTAGTTGGGACAGGGCATCGACGATTTCCCCATTAACAAGAATATCGAGTTTCACCAGATCACTTTTCCTGTAATCATAGAGTTCATAGTCAAAAGAACCGTACCCTTGAGTGATCGATTTCAGTTTATCATAAAAATCATAAATTACTTCGGCAAGTGGCAGTTCACAGGTGAACTCTATTCGTCCTGGCATTGGATAGTGATAGTTGGTGTTTTCTCCCCGACGTTCCATGCAAAGGGTCATCAGTGCTCCCATGTACCTTTCAGGGATAAGAATGGTTGCCTTTATGTAGGGTTCTTCAACTCTATCAATTTGCATTGGGTCAGGGAAGTAGGCAGGATTATCAACTTCAAGTATACTTTCATCTTTTAAGTAAAAATTATATTTTACTGATGGGACGGTAAGGATAAGAGAAATATCAAATTCACGTTCCAGGCGTTCCTGAATAACTTCAAGATGGAGCAGGCCAAGGAAACCACAACGAAAACCAAAACCCAGGGCAGCTGAAGTATCTTTTTGAAAAATAAGTGCAGCATCGTTTAATTGCAGTTTCTCAAGGGCGGTGGCCAGATCCTCATATTCATCTGTGGATATTGGATAGATCGAAGAAAAAACCACTTGCTGAACTTCTTTAAAGCCTTCCAGGGCTTTCGGGCAGGGATTATCGGCAAGGGTGATGGTATCTCCAGGTCTTGTGTCGCTGACGGTTTTTACTCCGGCAAGGATATAACCGACATCACCAGCGCTCAAAAATTTAGTTTTTTCACGTTTTACCCTGAACAGTCCAACTTCTTCAACCCGATATTCTGCATTGTTAGACATGAATTTAATGGTATTTCCAGCTTTAATTGTACCATTAACAATTTTTATGGAAATGATAGTACCCCGAAAAGGGTCATAATTAGCATCAAATATTAATGCCTGGAGGGGAGCATTCGTATCACCCTTTGGAGGAGGAATATGTTTGACGATTGCTTCAAATATTTCAGCTACTCCGGCACCTGTTTTTGCGGAGCACTGCTGTATAAGTTCCCCATCAAGCCCCAGGTCTTCTTCTATCTGAAGCGAGACCCCATCAGGGTCAGCGGATGGCAGGTCGATTTTGTTAATTACAGGGATGATTTCAAGATCATTTTCCATGGCAAGGTAGAGGTTTGCAAGGGTTTGTGCCTCAACTCCCTGGGCTGCATCGACGAGAAGCAGTGCCCCTTCACAGGAACTTAAAGCCCTTGAAACCTCATAACTGAAATCCACATGACCAGGGGTGTCTACAAGGTTGAGAATATATTCTTTTCCATCTTTTGCTGTATAAGGCAGACAGATGGTCTGACTTTTAATGGTGATGCCACGTTCCCGCTCAATATCCATATTATCAAGAAGTTGATCCTTGAAGTCTCGATCGCTTACCTGTCGACATAACTGGATCATGCGGTCTGCAAGGGTGGATTTACCATGATCGATATGAGCGATGATTGAAAAGTTTCGTATGTTTTGCATGATAGGTACAAAAAGTAAAAGAAGAAAAACAAGATGGACTTGGAAAAACCTTCATATTCGAGGCACCAAAAAAGATGAAGAGTTTTACGAGTCCATCATCTGTGAAATTGTGGCAAAATTATTAAGACCATGCCTTTTAGCATAAATAGATGAACAATAAAATAGAATTTTGATCATCATTTACAATATAGTACCATAAGTGAAGATCTAAGGCAGAATATAAATAAGAGTATAAAGCCCTGCTCACAAGAGAAAGAGGAAGAATCGATTTCTGGTGCATGGATATAATGATTGCCTTTTCCTGGATCAGTTGTAATAATGAAAAATTGTGTAAATATAAATATGATTAATAAATTCACCGGATTTATATCCGAGCGAATATGAGATAGGGGATATGACCTCAAAGAAAAAAACTACAAAGAAAGCTACCCAAAAAGCGACTAAGAAAAAGAAAAGTACAAAAAAACTGAGTGAAACAGGACCTATGGAAAATCCTCTGGTTGCCTTACCAGATGACGTAAACCTTCCAACAGTCAGTAATCCTGCGCTGCACAGATATTTGCAGGAAATTAGCCAGTATGAACTGCTCAGTCGTGAAGAAACGGATGAATTAGCCATTCGCTTTCGAGAAGGAGATGATCAGGATGCTGCTTACAGGCTTGTTTCTGCTAATCTTCGACTTGTTGTAAAAGTTGCCATGGATTTTCAAAAATACTGGATGCAAAATTTTATGGATTTGATCCAGGAGGGAAATGTCGGACTGGTGCAGGCGACGAAAAAGTTCGATCCCTATCGAGGGGTAAAATTCTCTTATTATGCCGCATATTGGATTCGGGCCTACATTCTAAAGTTTATCATGGATAATTGGCGCCTTGTAAAAATCGGGACAACTCAGGCTCAGCGCAAATTATTTTTTTCCCTTAATAAAGAAAAAAAACTGCTTGAAGCTCAGGGATTTAAACCCGAAGTGAAGCTCCTTGCGGAACGATTAAGTGTTAAGGAGAGTGAAGTTATAGAAATGAGTCAGCGTATGGATAGCTGGGATGTCTCACTAGAAAGCCCTGTTCGATCAGATTCTGATGATGAACAGAAAAGCTTTCTTCCTTCCAACGGTCCTGAAATTGAAGATATTGTGGCCGGTGAGGAGATGAAAACAACTCTTGCTGAACTGTTGACCATTCTAAAAGAAAAACTCAACGATAAAGAAAAAATGATCCTTGAAAAGAGGTTGCTTACAGATGAACCCCTCACACTTCAGACAATAGCTGATTGTTTTGGTATTTCAAGGGAGCGCGTACGTCAGATAGAAGTGAATTTACTTAAAAAAATGAAAAAATATCTGGAAGCTGAAATGCCTGACATTGTAGACTTTTTTGATGGAAAAAGGATGGTGCAGAAAATATGAAAGTCCCATTACTGGATCTCGGAAGCCAGTTAAAACCACTGCGGGAAGAAATCATTGCTACAGTGACAAAAGTTATTGATTCAACGAGGTATATTCAAGGGCCTGAGGTTACAGGTCTGGAAGATGAAGTTGCTGAATATTGTGACACAAAAAGTGCCATTGGTGTGTCTAGCGGAACGGATGCACTTCTTGTCGCTCTTATGGCATTGGATATTGGTCCGGGGGATTATGTTCTTACAACATCCTATTCTTTCTTTGCCACCATGGGGGTCATATTAAGATGTGGTGCGAGGCCGATATTTGCCGACATCGATCCTGTATCCTTTAATATTGATCCAGTTGATATGGCACGTGTTCTTGAGAACGATACCGAAAAGAACATAAAGGCAATCATACCTGTACATTTATACGGGCAATGTGCCGACATGACAGCCATCATGGCACTGTCTGAAAAATATTCTGTTCCTGTGATAGAAGATGCTGCCCAGGCAATAGGTGCAGAATATCCAGATGTAAAAGGGAACTGGCATAGAAGTGGTTCCATGGGACTTGCTGGTTGTTTTTCCTTTTTCCCAAGTAAAAACCTGGGAGGTATGGGGGATGGCGGGATGCTTGTCAGTAATGACAGTAATTTCGGTAGGTTGGTTCGGAAATTGCGCAATCATGGTGCAGAACCAAAATACTATCACTCAAAAATTGGAGGTAATTTTCGTCTTGATCCTATCCAGGCGGCAGTGTTACGAATTAAATTAAAACACCTCGAAAAATGGCATGCCTCGAGACGAGAAAATGCTGAGACCTATAATTCTTTATTTGCTGAATCTTCCCTGATCATGGAAGGAAAGCTTAAGCTGCCAATTGCTGTTTATAAAGATCTGGCTGAAAAATCCACAGGCAGTAACAATTATCATATTTATAATCAATATATTATCACGGCAAACAACAGAGATGGGTTGATCGATTGGCTTCGTTCTCAGGATATTGGTTGCGAAATATACTACCCGCTCTGTCTTCACGAACAGGAATGCCTTGAAGGGCTCATTGAGAAACCATCTTTACCTCACTCTGAAAAAGCTGCTCGCAGCACCATCGCGCTACCAATCTATCCTGAATTAACCTCAGAAATGCAGGCATATGTGGTTGGGAAAATAGTGGAATTTTACCGATCTTAAAATGTGATTTTAAAAATTTGTGACTGTATGATTGGAAATAAATTTCCTTTTATTCTTTATTCATCACTTGCAATATCCTTGTGTAGTGTTCTTTTCTTCCCCCAAATGTTGCTCAGTGCTGAGTCCGTGAATGTCTCAGAAATATCTGTAAGCCACGAGGTGGTTCTTAAAAACCACAAGGGACAACCTTTGTGGATGGAACTTTGGGGAAAAGCACGTTCTGCTGTTAAGAGCAATAATAAACAAGATGCGGTTCGGCTGTATAAAAAACTCTTCCAGGAAAAACCACAAATTGAAGAGGCCTTAAGAGAATACGTCGTTGTTTCGATGGATCTGAAACAATGGCAGGAGGCTGGTAAAACTTGTCGGAAACTTCTGGAAATTGATCCAACGTCATTGGAATATTTGCTTTATGCTGGCCGTGTTGCACAGGCTCAAAAAAGATACCAGAAGGCAGCTAAATACCTAGGCCAAGTCTACAGCAGGTCACCCGATAGCCCCTTTTCCATCGAGGCATTGAGAGGACAAATTTACGCATTGCAGAAGATGGGGCGCAATGAAATGGCTAACTCGCTAATGGAGCAGTTGTATCTTCTCATACCACACGAAGAAAGCTTTATCAGGCAACTTGCAAGTTTGAATAAAAAACTTGGGTATAATGTAAAGGCAAGAAACTATTACAAAACGCTTATCAACGAATTCGGAGGGACGGAGGTGGATTTCTTGGAAAGTGAGCCTCTTTTTGTGTCTGCACAAGATGCAGACATGTCTCTGAAATGTTGGCTGGGGTATCTGAAATATCATCCATTCTATATTGATTATCATAAAAAGCTCTCCTTGTATTATCTTAAAAATAACCTCGGACATGAGGCCTTGAGCCATCTTCTTGTTCGTATCGCCCATGGAGAAGAAAACCCTCAGATATTTTTACAGATTGGAAAAATATATCTTTATGAGGAAGGTCGTCCAGATAAGGCTCTCTATTACTATGATGAATATCGAAAAAGAAATTTAACAGATAAACATGTGGCCTCTGAGATTAAGCGTATTCAAGCAATTCTCGCCAATGACCTTCTTGTAATCGTTGAGAATGAAGGGGCGTGGAATTTATGGAGGGATTTGGCAAGAGTTATTCCTGATCGCCTGGCAGTGTATTATTCCATGGCTGAACAACTGGAAAAATTAGGCAAGAAAAAAGAATTACTGGAAGTATTGCAAATTATACAAAGTCACAACCCGGAAGATCAGGGGATGCTCTTAAAGTTAGCCATGCTCTACTTTGACCTGGGGCAGAGTGCTGCATCGACAAAGACCCTTGACTTATTACAACCTGCGCAACAACATGCTAAAGAATACTTTTTTCTGAGGGCGGCCATTGCTGAACAGACATGGGATTATGCCCGTTCACTGGAATACTATAAACAATACCTTTTACAGGTTCCCGATGATTTTCCTTTGATTTTACAATGTATTAAACGTTCAGGAGAAGTAGGACTCATAAAAAAGCTAAATTTTTTTTATAGTCTTCTTCCTCAAAAATCCAATCACAAGGATGTCCGTAAGCAAGGGAATTTTATATACGGAGATGCTTTGGTTCATAATAAGCTTTTTTCCCAGGCAAAACATTTTTATGATGTCTTCCAGGAAAAACTGGCTCTCAATGAAAGTGAGTATGATTCCATTAACCTTCAGAAGATTCGGATTCTTCTTTCTGAAGAGAAATATTTTGAGGCAGAGCAAAAACTAAGACTGTTATTAACGGGAAGTAAGCGTAGAGTTGAGAGTATCTACGAACTTATTCAGACGAATCTATTGCAAAAAGATTGGGACAGTGCATGGAAATGGTATGAATTTTTAGTTTCAGAATCAAAAGCCTCGAACAAAGGGAACCCACAGGCGTCTTTGGATCTATTTATCGAAAAAGTATCCATTTTGGAACAGTCAGACCAGGTAGAAACTGCAACTGAAATGGTTGAGGATTATCTGGAGCAGATCCTTGAAAAAGGAAGTGCAGACCAGCTAAATCAATCGCATGTTCTTCACTCAAAACTTGCTGAACTCTACTTTAAAGGAAAAGATTTCGAGAAATCCAAGGATATTCTTGAACAGCTTATCCGTGTCTCCCCGAGTGATATGGAATCAGAAATTCTCTTGAGGATAAATAACAAATATTTACTGGATAAAGAAGAATCCTTTGTTCTTATTAATGATGGCCAGCAGCCTGTTATTGCACTTTCTGATCGTTCACGTATATACAAAAAATATGGGGAATATCAAACGGCACTTGTTCTATGTGAAAAGTACCTTCTTCAATTTCCAGATTCCTTACAGGCACGACTGTTAAAGGCAGAATTACTCCAGATCACAGGGGATGATTTCACATCACTTGCACAATTCAAAATCTTATCCACTGAGTATCCTCGTGAAGAGGATTTCAGGCAAAATGTTTTACAATTACAGTTCAAAAATTCCAGGTTCAAGGAATTGATCGAGGAGCTTGCCCCTGAATGGAAATCAATAAAAGGGACAGATGGTACCTTGAGCGTGCGCAAAGATGTTCCGGAAATCGAGTCTTTGCCTGTTGGCCAAAAATTACTTCTTGCCCGTGCTTTCTGGGCAGATAAAAGGCATAATGACGCCTTGACACTGTACCATTCTTTACTTAATCCTCCGGTGGATCGAGCTTTTTCAGAGCAACTGATTTCAAGAAACATTGAATTACTTTTGCCTCCACCCGAAAAAACATTCCTTAACATTATCACTTTTACCAACCCGGCAGAACCTGACCGATTAGACGTTGTTATGAGTCCGGAATTCACTTGTGAAAACTTTGACAAACCCGTTGCTCAAATTGCCGCAAGCTTTTATTCCAGTTATCGTTGGCAACAGATGGTCAGTAATGAACTGTCAGTGAGGCAAGCAATGGTCGATGGAAACTTTTATCAGGCCATGAAAGAATATCAGAATATTTTATCTGAAGATTCATCGCCTGAAAGTCTATATGATCTTGCCGGTGTTTACAGTCGTCTTGGCTTTTCTGGAAAAGAAGCTGCTCTGTATGAGATTATCAAAAAAGAAAGCCCTGGATATCCTGATCTTGATGATGCTATCCAACGTAACAGTCTTAAGCGAAAGGCTCGGGTTATGCCTCTTTTTGAATTTAAAACGAAAGAGGGGAGGGATGATTATTATGATAATAAAGAACGTGTTGCAGGGCTTCGGACTATGTTATTCCCCACACCCCAGTATGAATTTCAGCTGGACGTACAACGTGTATATGATGAATCATTTCTTCTCGATGAAAATCTGTGGCGGAATCGGATAAACGGTCGGATGCAATGGAGTCCTGTCTACGATCTGGACTTTATTGTATCTGTTGGCTTTGATTATAAAGATGATGAAGATTATAAAAATACATTCCTTTATGATTTGCAGATCAATGGCCGTTTGGGAGATATGGTAGTTGGCTCATTGAGCCTATCTCAAGATGTGGTTGATGATACCCTTGAGGCCTTAAGAACCGGTATTCACCAAAAAGAGTATGAGGCTGGAATCAGGATTGATCTTCTCCCGCGTCTATTTGGTGGTGGGGAATATATCTTTAGTGAATATTCAGATGGCAACCATCAGAATAAATATGAACTCTGGTCTTCTTATACCTTGATTAGCGAACCAACATTACTTCAATTTCGTTATGGATACGAAATTATCCATAATGATGAAGGGAATACGAAACCCAATTTTTCAATTGAATCCGGTTTTGCATCAGGAGATCACCCCTATTGGACGCCAAAAGAATATTGGCAGCATCTTTTTACGGTTTCTTTTGAACATCAACTGGCTGAGAATGTTCTTGGAAGGGGAGCGCCAAGTTATTATACCCTTGAATATTCTTTTGGCTATGATTCTGGAGGCTATGATACTCATGAAGCAAAGGCACAGATTTTCCTTGAAATGAGCAGACATTTTTTATTAAATAGCAGTGTTGAAGTGATAGATGGATCTGAAGTTCAGGAAACTCGGTTTATGGGGTCTCTGATCTATCGCTGGTAACTGGAATGTATTTATTTTTCTATAATTTTCCTGTAAAACGTCATGTTTTGCAGGATTTTGTTTTTTTATTTGGAGGCAGTAATGGTTGAGCGTATACCGATGTCAAAAACAGGATATCTTAAACTAAAAGAAGAGTTGAATAATCTTGAGCGTGTTGAGAGACATGTTGTTGTTAAGGCGATTGAGATAGCAAGAGAACATGGTGACCTCAAAGAAAACGCAGAGTACCACGCCGCCAAAGAACGTCAGGGAATGATTGAAGGTCGGATAATGGACTTGAAAGACAAGCTCGGTAGGGCTGAGGTTATTGACTGTGTAAAAGTGGATTGCTCGAGGGCAGTTTTTGGTACAGTTGTGGAATTACTTGATATGGATACCGACGAAGAGGTTTCGTATCAGTTGTTGGGATCTGAAGAAGCTGACGTGAAGAAAGGCTCAATTTCGGTCTTCTCACCACTGGGAAGAAGTATTCTTGGAAAAGAAGTAGGAGACGATGTCATGACCAAAACGCCTGGAGGCAAAAGAGAATTTGAAGTGGTTTCTATTTCTCCCTCGTCATTTAATTAATGAAACAGGATGATCCAAGTAGAGATTTATCAAATGGGATCAATGCATGGGGGCATCGGGTTCCAGAATCCCGCAGAGAAATATTTCAAGAACCTGTTGAGTTGTCTCTTCAACTGTGTACTCGGTTGTTTTACCGACAGTCCAAATACGTGATATTTCGTCTAGGGCACCAAAAAAAGCCCGTTTTGCGATACCTGGACGAATGGAAGACCTGTAAATATTCTGTTCCTGCCCAAGTTTTATGATTGTCGAGATAATACTTAGATATTCACTGAATTTATTATTCCGATAATCTTTTATCAGCTTGGCACTTTGTCTAAGTTCGATCTGAATAACTTCTGCAAGGTTCTTATTCTTTTTCATCACTGTAAGATGTTTTTTTGCAAAAATTTCTAACATTTTTCTGGGATCTTCTTCTGCTGCAAGGAGTTTTTTTACCTGCTCAATCAAACTCCCTATCTCTTCCTCAAATACTGAAATAAGAATATCGAATTTATTGTTGAAGTAAAGGTAAATAGTGCCATCAGCCACCTTGGCCTCTTTAGCGATATCGGATATTCTGGCGTTGAAAAATCCTTTTTTTGCAAAGACTTTTGTTGCAGAGTGAATTATCTTTGAATGTTTATTTGAGGCTTTCATGAGTGTTTGAGATCTTTCAGATTCATCAGAACTTTGGAACTTGAAAAAATAATAAAGGACTATATAATGAATGGTTACTCATTCATTATATATTTTTCAGCAGAATTGTCAATCATTTGCCTTTACATTTACAACTTTTTTCTTTTGAAATTATCAGTCAACATCCTGAAACTATTTGTAGATATTGTTCCAGGTAGACATATGAAATCGTTAATCTTCAGGTACTCCCTGTTATACAGGGCTTACTGTTAATTATTATCAGGAGTGAAAATATGAAAGTTCTCGTTATTGGGTCAGGCGGTCGTGAGCACGCGCTGGTTTGGAAGATCCTCCAAAGTTCACGAGTAAGTAAAATATATTGTGCCCCAGGTAATGCTGGTATTAAACGCATGGCAGAATGTGTTGATTTAAGTGCTACGGATGTGGACGGATTGGTAAGTTTTGCCAAAGAGGAAAAAATTGATTTAACAGTGGTTGGTCCTGAACTTTCCCTGACAGCAGGAATTGTGGATGTGTTTGAGGCAGAAGGCCTTAGAATATTTGGTCCATCTCAGGAAGGAGCCATACTGGAAGGCAGTAAAGTATATACAAAAGAATTTCTCAAAAAGTATAAAATCCCTTCAGCAAAATTTAAGGTTTTTAAGGATAGCAAAAAAGCTAAAAAATATATTGATAAGCATGGCGCTCCACTGGTTGTGAAGGCAGATGGATTGGCAGCGGGGAAGGGTGTTATTGTTGCATTAACCACTCAGGAAGCCAAAGACGCAGTCGATTTAATAATGAAAGATAAAGCTTTTGGTGAAGCCGGGAATAAACTCATCGTAGAAGAATGTTTAAAAGGAGAAGAGGCATCCTTTATTGCGTTTACTGATGGAAAAACAATTTTACCCTTACCAACATCTCAGGATCATAAAGCCGTTTATAATGGTGATAAGGGGCCAAATACCGGAGGAATGGGAGCATATTCACCAGCTCCAGTGGTAACTGAAAAAATAGCAGATTATGTTATGAAAAAGGTTATGCTGCCAACAATAAAAGGTATGGCCAAAGAAGGACGGCCGTATAAAGGGATGCTCTACGCCGGTTTGATGATTGATGGAGATAAAGTAAACGTGCTGGAGTTTAACTGCCGTTTTGGCGATCCTGAAGCGCAACCGCTTCTGATGCGTTTAAAAAGTGATGTTGTGGATATTTTTGATGCGGTGATCGACGAACGTCTTGATCAGGTGGATATGAAAATTGATCCTCGTCCAACTGTTTGTGTTGTGATGGCATCAGGTGGCTACCCTGGAAGGTATACTACAGGAAAGGTTATTAGAGGACTGAAAAAAGCCTCAGCTGTGAGGGGGGTGGTTGTGTTCCATGCAGGAACAAGCATTAAAAATGGTCGGGTATCTTCGGCTGGTGGCCGGGTACTTGGCGTTACAGCAGTTGCTAAAGACCTGGAGAAAGCTATTAATGCAGCCTATAAGGCTGTGGATCAGATATCATGGACTGGTTCATTTTTCAGAACTGATATTGGTGCAAAAGCCTTATCTACAAGACAGGAACTGGATGCTAAACCTGTGGTGGGTATTGTAATGGGAAGTGATTCTGACCTCCCTGTTATGAAAGCTGCGGCTGATTTCCTGACTTCAATGGGTATTCCTTTTGAGATGACAGTGGCATCCGCTCATCGTACTCCTGAGCGTGCTGCTCTCTTTGCCGCCACTGCTCGGGAAAAAGGGGTTAAATTAATTATTGCAGGTGCCGGTATGGCGGCTCATTTGGCTGGTGTTCTTGCCGCACATACTGATTTACCTGTGATTGGTGTCCCACTGGATGCTTCTCCGCTAAATGGAATGGATGCACTTCTGGCAACGGTTCAAATGCCTCCAGGCGTGCCAGTTGCAACCATGGGCATTGGAAAATCAGGTGCCCATAATGCTGCTGTTCTCGCTGCCCGGATATTGGCACTTAATGATAAAGAACTTGCCGCAAAAGTTGCCGAATACAAAATAGCCATGGCTAAGGAAGTTGAGGAAAAAGCTAAACGTATAGAGAAATAGTCCGTTTTGAATTATTCCCTGCAGCCAAGTGAATTGTGTTTTTCAAAAGCAATTGATTCCCTGAAGAAAGGTAAAATCGTAGCGTATCCGACTGAAACTTTTTATGGCCTGGCAGTTGATTCTGAAAATGACCAGGCCATAGAGTCCCTTTACGCACTCAAAAAAAGAGACAAAGAGAAAGCAATATCTCTTTTGATACCTGATATTAACTCCCTTTCACAACTTGTTTCATCAACACCTGCTCCTTACGAAGCGTTGATTGAATCATTTTGGCCGGGGCCTTTGACACTGATTTTTCCAGCACTTGAGACGGTTTCGAGCAAACTCACAGGTGAAGATAATTCAATTGCTCTTCGAATATCCTCAAATCCCATAGCTCAAAGGCTTTGTAGTTGCATGGGAAGGGCAATTACTGCCACCAGTGCCAATATGAGTGGCGCAGGAGCAATCACTTCTGCTCAAGAGATTGGACAACAGTGGGGAGATAAAATCGCCTGTATTCTAGATGGCGGAGTATGCCCTGGTGGTAAAGGCTCGACGATTTTAAGATGCATGGCTCAAAAAGAATGTGAAATTGTTCGCGATGGTATAATCACCAGGGAGGCCATAGAAAAGGTCCTTTCTTTTTATTATACTATTTGCAATGTTTGAGGGGATTATGATACCCTTTTTCTTAGATAGGCTCGATTCTACTTAATTGAATGCTTTTGCTTGGGAAAGGTATAAACAGGAGTTTAAAATGAGTGATTTGAAATGGGATAAAGCATTTGCTCTGGAACAGGCCGCAGATGATGAAGAACTGTTACAGGAACTAATAGATATTTTTAAAGAATCATCACTCTCTGATCTTGCAATTGTAAAGCAAAGCATAGAAAATGGAGACCCTGATAAGGGGCGGTCAAGTGCCCACTCCATGAAAGGTGCAGCCGCCAGTTTAGGTTTTTCAGGTATCAGGGAAGTAACTGAAGCCATGGAAGCAGATTGTCGTGGAGGATCAACTGCTGTTATGACTGCAAAACTTGCAGAATTAGAAGAACTCATTAGTCTTTTGCAGAAGATGTAGTCTTTTTTTTAATCAGTATCAATTCTGTTGTTGCGATTCCCCCTTCAAAAAGAAAATAAATGGTTTTACCTGGAGCCCAGAGCAGCTTCAAACAGGCGTTTAGTGTAGTGATGTCTGGGTGATTGAAACAGTGTGTCTGCCTGCCCTGATTCTACAATAAATCCATTTCGCATGACAGCAACATGATCAGCAAGAGCGCGGACTACTCGTAAATCATGGGAAATGAAAAGATAAGTGATTGCATATTTTTCCTGAAGCTCTTTTAGAAGTTCAAGGATTTGCTTCTGGATTGTCATGTCGAGTGCTGAGGTTGGCTCATCAAGTACTAAAAAATCAGGTTTTAATACAATCGATCTTGCAATGGCAATTCGTTGACGTTGGCCTCCTGAAAATTCGTGGGGAAAGCGATGCATCATATCAGTTGTTAGACCAACTTCCTCAAGTGTATTGGCGACAATTTCCCTACGCTCTGCAGTATTTCCACCAATATTATGAACCTTCATACCTTCACCAATTATCTGTTCAATGGAAAGTCGTGGGGAAAGAGAAGAAAATGGGTCTTGAAAAACAATTTGAAGATATTTTCGCAATGGGCGCATTGCAGCAGTTGACAGGGGTTGAAGGTCTTTTCCCTTAAATGTGATGGCGCCTGTGCTTTGGATAAGTTTGAGTATTGCATTGGCAAGGGTTGATTTCCCCGATCCTGATTCCCCCACGAGCCCGAATGTCGTTCCACGATGAATTGTTAAGCTCACCTGATCAACTGCACGAATGATTTTGTAATTACGCCGCATAAACCCCTTCCAGCCATCTTTTAACCTGAATCTGCAATTTACATTATCGAGTTCAATAAGAGGGTTGTTTTGGGATCGTATAATGCGGCGTTCATGGGGGACTGAGTCCATCAAATGGATTGTGTATGGATGTTCGGGGCTTTTGAAAATATTCTCAGTTTTTCCATGTTCAACGATTTTTCCATCTTTCATGATATGAACATGCTCTGCAATTTTTCGTACCATGGTAAGATCGTGGGTAATAAGCAGAAGTGCCATACCAAATTCAACTTGTAAATCTTTTATTAAATCAAGAATCTGTGCTTGGATAGTCACATCAAGGGCAGTTGTAGGCTCATCTGCGATCAGTAAAGATGGTCTGCAGGCAAGTGCCATGGCAATCATTATTCTTTGCCGCTGTCCACCGGATAATTGATGTGGAAAAAGATTCATACGTGCTGATGCTTCTTTTATTCCTGTCCGTTTCAGGAGTCTGATTGCTTCCCTTTGGGCATCAACTTTATTCATCCCCTGGTGAAGAAGCAACGGTTCCATGAGTTGATTACCAATGGAGTAAACAGGATTAAGAGATGTCATGGGTTCCTGGAAAATCATTGCCACCCGATTTCCACGGATCTCGCGGATACCTTTTTTACTCAGTTGATAAACGTCTTTGTCCTCAAAACAAATTGTACCGTCGCACTCAACTTTGCTGGAATCTTCAAGCAGGCGCAGGATGGAAAGGGCTGTTACGGATTTTCCGGAACCGGATTCTCCAACAAGAGCAACTGTTTGACCACGCATCACTGTAAGAGATACATCAAAAAGAACCTGTTTTTTTTCGGTCTGTTTTTTTCCCGTATCAAGAAAGAAGCTTAGGTTAAAAGTGTCTATGTTAAGAAGCATTTAGTAATCCATGGTAATAATTGGAGAACATGATTGAGTGTTCGCACTATACAGTATATCTTTTGGCGAGCAAGAATATTAGCGGCTTTAATTCATGGAAAACAGTTGACACTTTTCCTTGGTCAGCCTAAGTTTTGGTCTAAATTTAACTTTTATCTAAAAAATATCGTGTATCCAGACTACCAGTTTCAATCCAATTATCATACCATAGGCAAACACCAACTTCATTATGTTGATGAAGGAGAGGGTGATAATATTGTCATGGTTCACGGCAATCCAACCTGGTCATATTATTACAGGAGATTGATCAATCTTCTCGCTCCAAAACATCGGATAATTGCAATTGACCATATGGGTTGCGGCCTGTCTGATAAACCACAGAAGTATGATTATTGTTTGCAAAACCACATTGATAACCTTGATGCCCTTTTGCAGCATCTCCATGTTGAAAAATTTTCTCTCGTTGTCCATGATTGGGGGGGGGCTATTGGAATGGGTGTTGCCGGTAAACATCCAGACTCAATCAAACGAGCATTGGTATTAAATACCGCTGCCTTCTGTTCGCAACAAATTCCTTTAAGAATTAGTATTTGCAGGTGGCCTGTTGTTGGAAAATTACTGGTACGAGGTATGAATGGTTTTGCACGACCAGCCATTGCGATGGCAGTTAGAAAAAAAATGAATAAAGATGTTGCCATGGCATATCTTGCACCCTACGACTCCTGGAATAACAGAGTGGCAGTCTCGTCATTTGTTGAAGACATCCCCCTTGATTCCGGTCACCCGTCTTATGATACGTTGTGTGCCGTTGAAAAAGGACTTGAAAAACTTCAGCAAAAACAACTGCCCATGATGATCTGTTGGGGCGGGAAAGATTTTTGTTTTAATGATTCCTTTTATAAAGAGTGGTGTAAACGTTTCCCCCATGCGGAAGCACATTATTTTGAAAATTATGGCCACTATATATTGGAAGATGCCTTTGATGAAATTGCACCCCTTGCTTTGCGTTTTTTTGAGGGGCAGGAGTGAATCTTAATATTGCCCATACCCTTGCGGAAAGTGCAAAGGAAAATGGTGACAGGGTAGGGCTTATTGAAGCAGCCAGTGGGAAAAGTTTAAGGTTTAATGAACTTAACGCAAGAGCTGATTCCTTTGCGCACATTTTAACGAATAGAGGTGTGAAACCAGGCGAACGTATAATGCTTATGGTAAAACCTTCTGCTGATTTTATCTGTCTCACCTTTGCATTATTTAAAATTGGCGCTCCCGTTATACTCATTGATCCCGGGATGGGATACAAAAATCTACTCAGGTGTATTGAAGGTGTTAAACCCAGGGGGTTCATCGGTATCCCCAAAGCGCATCTGTTTAAAACCTTATTTAGAAAACCTTTTAGAACTGTAAAAAACGCATTCTGCTGTGGGGCCTCGTATGGGATTTTCGGACCTGATATCTCTAAACTTGCAACAAATATTTCTCCACCTTATCCAACCTTCGAGCCATCGCAGGACGACCTTGCAGCCATAATCTTTACCACTGGTTCGACTGGGCCTCCAAAAGGGGTCAGATATGAACATTCCATTTTTCAGGCCCAATTACATTTGATTCGTGACTATTACGGCATTGGGCCAGGTGATATTGACCAACCTGCCTTTCCGCTGTTTGCTCTTTTTTCAACCGCACTGGGAGCTCAAGCTGTTATCCCCGATATGGACCCCACCTGTCCAGCCAAGGTGAACCCTGATACTTATACAGCATCAATTCAAAAATATGGGGTAACGTATTCATTTGGATCTCCTGCTCTATGGAATGTCATAGCAGGATATTGTGATCCTCTGGACAAGCGATTAAGAACTGTAAAAAAGGTGTTGATGGCTGGTGCTCCTGTCTCTGGTTCTCTCATTTCTGCAATGCAGAACGTTTTGCCGGAAGACGCCGCCATCCATACCCCTTACGGTGCAACTGAGAGTTTGCCAATTGTATCCATTGAAGGGCGGGAAGTGCTTGATGAAACCTGGGAACAAACTAAACATGGAAAAGGTACATGTGTGGGAAGACCTTTACCTGGAATTAAAATTGCGATTCTTCCTATTTGCGACCAAATTATTCCAGTCCTTGATCATCAGGATTTTCTGGGGCCAGATGAAATAGGTGAAATAATAGTTCAAGGGGATGTTGTAACCCGTGCTTATGAAAATAATACGAAAGAAAATAAACTAGCAAAAATTGTTGACGGTGAAAAATTCTGGCATCGAATGGGAGATGTCGGATACCTCGATCCAACAGGACGTCTCTGGTTTTGTGGCAGGCGTGCGCACAGAGTAATCAGCAAGGCATATAATAAGACATTTTTCTCCATTCCCTGTGAAGCTCTTTTCAATGTTCATCCTGCAGTGTTTCGAACAGCTCTGGTGGGTGTCCCCCTTTCTTCTGGAGTTGACAATATCCCGGTAATAATTGTTGAGATTGAAAAAGATTCAAAAATCAACAATGAACAACTTATCATGGAACTACAGGAGATTGGAGAAGAAAATCTATTAACTAAAGAGATTACACACTATCTTGTTCATCATGATTTTCCTGTGGATATACGACACAATGCCAAAATATTCAGAGAAAAACTTAGCGTCTGGGCAACAGAAGAGTTGAAAGGTAAAATATGAAAAAGGCCCTTGTTACCGGCGGTGGCGGCTTCGTTGGAAGTTATATTGTTAAGCAACTTCAAGAGTCCGGGGTTCAATGTGTTGTGGTTGGTCGTAATGCTTATCCCAAGCTGAAGGCCATGGGGGTAACTTGTCTTCGTGGCGACATTTGTGATGCTTCATTTTTATTGGATGCAACGCAAGGTGTTGATACGGTGTTTCACGTGGCAGCACTCGCTGGTATCTGGGGAAAATGGGAAGACTATTATCGTATAAATGTACTGGGAACTGAAAATGTTATAACTGCTTGTAAAACAAATAAGGTTAATTCGCTTGTGTATACGTCTACACCATCTGTGGTCTTTAATGGTGCAGATATTGTTAATGGCGATGAATTGCTTCCTTATGCCCAAAAGTTTCTCTGCCACTATGTTGAAAGTAAGGTCATGGCTGAAAAAATTGTTCTTCATAGCTCAAGCAGTGATGAAAACTTTCTGACCTGTGCAATTCGTCCTCATTTAGTCTGGGGCCCGGGAGATCCGCATCTGATACCCCGCCTTCTTGAAAGAGGTCGCAAGGGACAGTTGAAAAAAGTTGGTAATTGTAACAATCTTGTTGATATCAGCTATGTAGAGAATGTAGCTGACGCTCATTTACTTGCTGCTGTAAATCTGGAAAGTACAAAAACTGCGGCCGGTCAGGCGTATTTTGTCAGTCAGGGGGAGCCTGTAAATCTCTGGCAATGGATTGATGAGTTGTTTGAAAGAATGGGAGTTGCGCCAATACAATCCAGTGTACCTTTTTCTCTGGCCTACGGAGCAGGTGCTGTTCTGGAAATTTTGCACAAGGTTTTTGTTCCTCAAAAAGAACCGAAAATGACAAGATTTATCGCTGAACAACTCGCTAAATCACATTATTTTTCCATCGCAAAGGCCAATAAAGATTTGGGCTACAAACCTAGAATAAGTACAAGTGTCGGCATGGATATCATCACATCCCAAATAAATAGCAAGCTGGATCCCTGATAAGTATCCCTTGGAGTATCTGCTTGTCTTAGGGCTTAAAAATATGGTTTCTAACGCAGATAAACTGCAAGTAAGTGCCTCGAATATTAAGGTTTTTCCAAGTCCATCTTGTTTTTGACCATTTTACGCGTTTGGTATTACTTACTCTCACATATTTTTGTTTTTTATTGCATGAATTATGGAGTAAGGCACTAATAAAACCAAGAGGAGAAAGACGATTGCCTTCCTGGAAAATTTTACAAAAGTATTTTATCTGTTTTCTTATTTTTTCTTTTCTTCAGGCGACTATCCTTGGAAAAGCCATGGCCTTAACTGTTGGTGAAGAAAGGGAAATTGGGCAGAAGTTACTCTATCAAATTAGACTTGCATTCCCACTGCTCGATGATCCTGATATCTCTCAGTATATAAATGAACTGGGACAAGAGGTACTCGAAGTCGCCGGAATTCAGTATTTTGATTACCATTTTAATATCATTGCTTCCACACAGTTCAATGCTTTTGCAGCTCCTTCCGGGCTGGTATTCTTCTTTTCCGGACTCATTGAGAAAATGGATACGGAGGATGAACTGGTTTCAGTTCTGGCCCATGAAATAGGTCATGTGGTATCGCGCCATATAGCCAAAGGTATGGATCAGGGCGCAAAAATTAGTGTAGCTACTACCCTTCTTGCCCTCGCAAGCCTGGCTCTGGGTGTTGGAACCATCAGCCAGGCACTCCTCACAGGCTCTCTTGCTGCCGGTCAGGCAGCAAATCTTCATTTCAGCCGTAAAAACGAAGAAGAGGCAGATCGTCTTGCTTATGGCTGGATGAAAGATATGGGGCGAAATCCGGCAGGGCAGGAGTCCATGCTTCGTGTTATGCGTCGAATAAATCGCTACACCATGGGAAATAATATACCGCAATATCTTCTCACCCACCCCTATCCGGAAGAACGTCTTGATTATGTGCAATCTTTGATCGCTTATGAAGAAAAAGAACTGGAAGGACTAAAACAGACAGATAACTTTGCTTTTTTGCGTATAAAATATAGACTCCTTTCCCTTGTGAAAGATGGAAAAGTGCTAAGGAATTTTCTTTTAAGTGGCCTGGCGAATGTTACAATTGATAAAAATACCAGGATTATGCTCTATTATGGTCTGTCTCAGCTCGATCGGATGGAAAAAAACTATGAATCAAGCAAGGAAAATTTACAGAAAGTGATAGATTTCCATCCAAATGAATCCATACTATTGGTTGATTTAGGAATTATTGAGATGGAAGCAGGAAAACAGCAGGTGGCGTTAGCACTGTTTCGTACCGCATACAACAAGGACAGGAATGATATGTGGGCTACGTTTCAGCTTGGTCGCACATTATTTGAACTGAAAAAGTATGCTGCTGCTGAAAAGTATTTTAAAGAAGTTCTCGATGATATGCCCGACTATTCCAAAGTCTATTTTGAAATTGGTAAATTAAAGGCAGCAATTGGTGAAAAAGCTAATTCTGCCTTTTATCTTGCTAAATATAATCTTTATGAAGGCAGGTTAAAACTTTCTAAACATAACATAAAACGTGCTTTACAAGAATCTGGCCTGGCCGTGGAGCATAAGAGTGAAATAAAGAAAATGAAGGAAGTAATAGAAAAGCTGGAGGAGAATTAATACAAATTTAGCTGTGGATGTGAAGGAGAAATTCCTTGTTCCCTTTTGGGCCAAGGATTGGGCTTGATTCAGCCCTTCCTGCCTGTAAACCAAGACTCTTGGCAAAATCTTGTATTTTATTTACTGCTTGTTGGTGATGCTTTTCGTTTTTGACCACCCCGCCTTTTGGAATCAGTTGCCGGGGGAGCTCAAATTGCGGTTTAATCAGACAAATGATTGCAATGTCCTTTCTAAACAGTGGAAGCAGCGGAGGAATGAGTTTTGTAAGAGAAATAAAAGCAGCATCAATAACAGCAAGATCAATGGCCTCAGGGATCTGTTTTTTACTGATATTTCTTGCATTGAACCGTTCAATGACAACAACTTTCGGATCCTGTCGCAGTTTCCAGTCAAGCATGCCATATGCCACATCCACAGCATATATCTTAGCGGCACAGTGTTGAAGAAGGCAATCGGTAAACCCGCCGCTTGAGGCGCCCACATCAACACATGTCATCTCTGAAGGATCGATGGAAAAAGTATCGATTCCACCTTTCAATTTGTAGCCACCCCGTGAAACATAGGGGCACTTCTTTTTTAGACGAGGAGTAACGGTCTCCGGGAAAAGGACACCGGCTTTGTCAGCGCGATGCCCATCAATAGAAACTTCACCAGCACCAATAATTCGTTGTGCCTGTTCCGTGTCTGTACTTAGGCCCTTCCGAACAAGAAGTTCATCCAGACGGATTTTAGTCATGATAAGTGTACAGCACTCTTAGAGTGAAGATATTTTCTTTCTTGCTGTCTCAGCTTCGGGGGAAGATCCATAGGAAGCTGTTATCTTTTTATAGATAATTCTTGCAGTCTCTATATCTGAGAGTTGCTCAAAAGCCTCTCCCTGTCGAAGAAGCGCCTTGGCTGCCTGTGGATTTCCAGGATAATTTGAGATAATCTTCTGATATTGAATAATAGCCTGGTCATATTCCCCACGCTTGTAGAGACTTTCACCCATCATATATCTGGCTGTAATCTTTGTTTTGGTGGGGCCCTTTTTAGAGGCAATCTTTTCAAACAGTTTGTACGCTTCCTTGTATTTACCGTCTCTGTATTTCTGTTGAGCCCTGGCAAGAGTGTCTCCTGAATCTTTAGCTGCCGGAACTGGCTTGTTCGCAGATGTGACTGGTCTTTGCCTGGGAGATGTTGAGATGGGATTAACTTTTATTGTTTTATTCGCAACTGACCCGCCGACTTCCTTTCTCTCAAAAAGAATTTTTTTGGAAGTCCGGGGAATATGCCTGATACGACCTGATGGAGATGAAGACGAGACCACAGGTGCCTGGCGACTGGCTTTAGCGATACTTGCCTGTTGGGCCTTGCGCATTGCTTCATCGGCTGCTCTCTTTGCGGCCCTTGCTCGTCTCTCTGCATCCTGCACACGTGCCTGTTGTATTGCAGTGAGTGATTCTTTTTGAGTAAGGATCTTTGAATCAAGCTCTGCAAGTTTCGTGTTAAGCTTTTCGTCCTGCTGAATCCCGAGATTTTGTACAGAAATCTGTAACTCTTTGTACTGTTCCTGGATCATACGGTTCATGTGGGCATTTTCTTCAAGCCTGCTTTTTAGTTGCAGAATATCTGCCTGTAACTGTTCAAGTTGTCCGGAAGATGTTGCCTGGCGCTGCTGCATCTGGTTGACGGTATTAAGCTTCATGTCTTCGAGTTTTTTATTTATTGATCTGACATGATAATTCAGGTTAGTGATGTCCTCCTGGGATGCACAGTTGCTCAAAAGAGGCATAAGGCCAATAAGAATAAGTGTGGTGAGGTATCTTTTTTTCATGGGAGTCTCTAGGTCTAAATGAATGAATATGGAAAAAATAAACTACTTTTTGATGCTTGTCCACTGGGGATAGGTTTGATTTCCCTTGATATCAAAAAGCTGTCTCATATAATTTCCATCTTTAAGAATGGCATAAATTTTTTGGGATCTTCCTGATCTGTAGGAAAAAAGAATCTGTTTTCCGTCGGGTGACCATGCTGGTGATTCATGGTGGCCCGCGCCTGTGGTTATTTGTCTAGGGGAGTTTGTGGGGCGGGGTGCTGTGGTGAAAATTTGGTAGAAGTTGTTTATAAGGCTTGAATAGGCGATTAAATTACCTTTTGGTGACCAACTGGGCTCCGCATTTTCCTGGCCTTTAAAGGTGATTCTCTGGACTTTTCCACTGTCCAATTGCATGGTATAAATCTGAGGTCGGCCACTACGATCAGAAACAAATGCGATCTGTTTACCGTCAGGTGACCATGAAGGTGAAACATTGATTCCTGAACGACGTGTGAGCTGTTTGATAATTTTTCCTTTTCTGTTGCACATGAAAAGATCAGGATTTCCGTCTTTACTAAGGGTAAGAATCATTCTTTGGCCATCAGGTGACCAGGCTGGAGCCAAATTCATACCCTTGCGGCGAGAAATTGGCCTGGTGGTTTTGCTCTGATTCAGATCCGTGATATAGAGGTTTTGGTTTCCAGAGTGATATGATGTGTAAGTAAGGTATCTCCCTCCAGGCAAAAAACGGGGGGACACAACCAGATTTTTATGGCGGGTTATCTGCTTAATGGTGTTGCCGAGAATATCTGTTGTATACACTTCTTTAAACCCATTCTTATCAGAAACAAAGGCAATCTTAGAGGCTGCTATTCCACTCTCTCCTGTCATCTCTTTAATTACAGCATCTGTGAATTTATAGAGCATTTTCTGCTCGTGATTTCTGCTTCCCTTATATCTTTTTCCCATAAGCATATCACCACCTGCAACGTCAAGGAGCCTTATCTCCATCTGTATACCTTGAGGAGATAAATTATAGTTTCCAAGAACTACAAAGTCGGCTCCTTTGGATTTCCAGTTAGCATTCCTAATTCTTCCATATTCTTCAGGTGGGATAATAGAAAAGATTCCATGGAATTTAAGGGCTCTGCCAAGGGTATCCGCCAGTTTTTGACCGTACACCTGTAAACTGGCAGGTTGTGCATCATTTACAAACCAGGGGATTGCTATATTAATACTGCGAGTATTTGAGGAGGTTATGTCCAGGTATGTAATATTATTTGCGTTTGCTGTGCTTGAGAATAGAGACGAGACGAGAAACAGTACTATAAAGAGGAGTGATTTCATTGTAGTTAGATGATGTTGAGGAAACGAAGAATTCTTTTGCTACGATTATAAAAGGTTCATACCAGCAGTCAACCCCTTTTAAGGAAAGAATAATATTCCTTACTGAATTTTTCCTGGCCTAAACCGACTTCCAATGTGGTACTGTTGAACATGCATGGCTGGTGGAATAGGCGGTAAAGGATTGGACTCTTGAATAGCTCGATTTACAAATTGGTCAAAGACCCTGTCTCCTGAACGGTTTTCAAACTGCACGTCTATGATGTTACCATTTTTGGCAATTGTTATGACTACCCGTGCTGAAAGATCAGAATTTAATGCATTCGTGATGGGTGAGGACCAATGTTCGTTTAGCTGGTTATTAATGGCTGCCTGATATTGCCGTTCAATAATGTTGCTTGGGTTACCGCCTGTCCGGTTGTTTGATGGTTTTATGACTCTAGAAGTTGATATGGCTGCCGAATCAGCACGGTACAACTGTTTTAAAGCATTCACCGCATCTTTTGCAGCGGCTTCTTCAGCTTCAGCAAGAGCTTTGGCACGTTGAGCTTCGTGCAATAAGCGCTGACGCTGTTTCTCCAAGAGTTGACGTTGTTGTTCGGCCTTTCTTTCTCTTCTAGCATCGGCAGCAGTTGTATCAGGGAGAATCTTTTTTTTGATCTTTCGTTTTATAGGTTTAATTGAAATTGCCTTAACAGGAACTGGCACAGGTGTCTCGGCGATTACTGGTGCAATTGGAGCAGTAATCTTCGCTTTAACGATCTTTGGTTTTGGTTTGCTGGCAGCAGGTTTTGCGGTTTTAACGAGGGATGCCGGCCTTTGTTTCGCTGGCTCGGCAACCGGAGGAGGAAGTGGGGCTGCTACAGTAACCAGATCGACTGTTAAAAATTCTGGGATAATGATCTTTTTTTCAAGAAATTTAGGTACTATGATAGCCGAAGAAATCACAAGAATATGGAACAGAATCGCCAGGTTGAGTGGGATTTTCCATCCGATTGACTCAGAAGTTATTCTTCTGTTTTCGAACACAATTAGCGGGTCTCATCTTTTGGGAGAGTGATCATGCCGAGTTTCTCAAATCCGGCAGCCTTGATATCAGCCATAATAGCGACAACCATTCCGTAAGGAACTGCCTTGTCAGCTTTTAGAAAAATGGGTTGTTCCGTGTCTTTGCCATGTGATTTTTGCAGTTGCTGACGAAATGTTGCCTGGTTTACTTCTATTTTACCGAGTGTGATGTTTCCATCTTTATCCAAAGTTACAATAACAGGTTCTTCTTTTTGATTAAGGGATTTCGCAGTGGTCTCAGGAAGATCGACTTCGAGTCCTTGTGTCATCATAGGGGCTGTAACCATGAAGATGATAAGAAGCACAAGCATAACATCAACAAGAGGAGTCACGTTGATTTCGGACACCAGGCCACCCCTGTTTCTGGAAGAATTCATTCCCATGACTTGTTATACCCTGCTTAAAAGATCTCGCTCAACAAGATTGAGAAAGTCTGTGGAAAAATTCTGCATTTCATTATCTATTTCAATGAGTTGGTTTGCAAAATAGTTATAAGCTATAACAGCAGGGATGGCAACCGCCAGACCGGCGGCAGTTGCGACAAGTGCCTCTGAAATACCGGGTGCAACAACGGCAAGCGAAGCAGAACCTCTCATACCAATATCATGGAAGGATGCCATGATTCCCCACACCGTTCCAAACAATCCGATAAATGGGGCAGCAGACCCGGTTGTGGCAAGAAAGGAAAGCGATTTTCCAAGATCTGACATCTCCTGGGACTCTGCTTTTCGAATGGCACGTTTCAGGTTATCCATTGTGGCGAGCTGCATTTCAAGTGGTTCGTTGCTTGTATCTTCGTCACTACGGTTTCTGATTTTATTAATTTTTCGCAGCTCGGAAAACCCCGCCGAAAAAACAGCAGCTTCAGGGCTGAGAGAAAAGCTTTTAGCCGCAGAATCAGCATCATTTAGGGTTTTGGAAGACCAGAATGATTCCAAAAACGCATCGGTCTCGTTTGCTGCTTTTTTAAATAATCTGATTTTCATGAAAATAATGGACCAGGAGGCAAGTGAAAAAATCAGTAGTGTCAGCATTACCATTTGCCCCATGGGGCCGGCATGCAGGATCATATTGGAAATTGAAAGTTGCACTTTGGAAAAGTCCTTTGAAATAGGTAAAAGTGAATGAGAAGCTTGTAGTTTTTATATATCGGATTAATTAAAAGGTCAATCATCAGCCATTCGGCAAAGTTTATTTATATGTTCTTCTAGTGCTCTTGCTAATAAGAGGCCGACACTTCCATGCCACACGCCGTGCAGAGAACAGTAGCGTTATGTCATTTTCCATGTAATTCGGCCTTGTGTTTGTCACAGAAGATACAGGTGAATAATGATTCAAGGTTTCTTCTGCTTTCCATTAGAGCGTGGCAAGAGTACAGGCAAAGTTTACCTGAACAGCCACTTTCTCTTTTACACGTAGCGTACCTTTTAAAAACCAGGCACCACCAAGAGTCTCTTTCAGGGAAACTTTCATTCGGATTGTATCTCCCGGGCCAACAGGACGCTTAAATTTAATACCCTGGACGCGTGTTAACACAGGAACGCCCTCATTGATATCCTTTGACTCTTTCTGGAGTAATGCAATGAGAAGGGCACCCGTTTGAAATATCGCTTCGCACAACAGTACACCGGGAAGTATGGGATGGTTTGGATAATGGCCCTTAAAAACATCAAGGTCTTCAGGGACATGTTTTTCAGTAGTAAGTGTTGACCTGCCATATTCGATCATGGAGTCTACCCAGAGGAAAGGTGTTCTATGGGGAATTAAATCTGTAACTTTCAGATCCTCAATCATACACTACAATCCTCCGTTTACATCAAGCACTGTTCCACTAATGTAGGCAGCATTTCTGGAAGCCAGGAAAAGAACCGCATCTGCAATTTCAGCAGGTTTTCCAAAACGACGCATGGGTACTTTTCTCTTGTACTCTTTTAACAACTCAGGGGAAAGATCTTCAATGAGTTCCGTGTCTATAAATCCAGGTGAAACACAATTGACAGTAATTTTTTTTCGTGCAACCTCCTTGCAGAGGCTTCTGCTAAGACCAATTTGTCCGGCCTTTGAGGCACCATAATTCGTTTGTCCGGCAAAGCCTAAGGTAGCTACTGGTGATGTGATATTTATTATACGGCCATATTTTTGTTTCAGCATGAGCATCACAGCATTACGGCACATGTTGAATGTTCCGGTGAGGTTTATATTAATAACCTGCTGCCAGCTTGTTTGATCCATCAGTGCCAGCAGCTTATCACGCCTCACTCCAGCATTATTCACAAGAACGTCGATGGTATCATATTGTTCTTCTATGTTTTTGAAAAATTTTTCAACCTGGATGTTATCTGAAACATCGCATTTATGGAGTTGCAGCTTGTCATTAAAATGAAGGCATTCTTTGTGGAACGCGTCAGCTGCTTCAGTGTTTCCGGCATAAAGACCAATGACTGTTGCACCACATTCAAGGAAGGCGAGGCTGATTGCTTTGCCAATACCACGGCTTGCACCACTGATTACAACTTTTTGTCCTGTGAAATCATGCATTTTGTTTAATCCTTACTTCTCATATAAGCATCGACATCGTTTGATACTATAACGCCATAGTTGATAGCTCCAAGCCAGCCTGACATAATAATACCAACAGAGCCAACATGAAACAGACCATTCACTTCTTTAAATATGGACCTGGATACATCAAGACCTTCAAATTTAGTTCCAAAGGATGTGCCCTGGGTATGGAGGGTGTAGCGATTGAACGTCCTTGGCGTTGCAGCTTCTATCCAATCAAGGCGATCTTTGGCATTTGGAAAATAGCGATTCAGGTCAATAAGTGTACGTTGAATAAGAGCCTCTTTTTCGTTCTCATATTCTTCATCTGTGAAATTGTCCCAGTCTGCATAGTTTGCATTCATTGAGGCTACGATGGTGTAACGATCATGGTCGGGTCTGGTTTTGGGGTAATAAACAGAAAATGTTTTTGATTCTGTTTTAAAATCACGGAGTTCACTTGAGTCAAACTCTTCAGCAGTAGAAGTAAAAAGAAGATCACCAATGTCGTCTATTTTATCTCCTTTTTTTACACCCATATACACCTGACAGGAAGAATTATTAACCCGGATCTTGTCAGCTTTTTCCATAAACTCAAGAGAAAAGGCATCTTTATCTGTAAGATTGTAGATGGTATTGGTAATCCCTGAGTTAGAGACAACGGCCCCAGCTTCAATCATTCTTCCCTGGCATTCAATTCCTCTTACCACTCCTTTGTCCACAACAATTCTGTCAACCTTGGCTTTGGTGCAGATGGTGACACCATTGTTTTCAAGTTCCGTGGTCATCATACCAATGAGTTTGTCCGTCCCTCCTTCAAAGGTAAAAACTCCTTTGTTCATAAAGTTGGAGAATACGATACCATAGGTAATGGCGGGATCGTCGAGGGTTGAACCGTTTGCGTAACTGATTGGTTCCATGAGCAGGCGATGTACATCACTACGACCGGGGAAGAATTCTTCAAACAGTTCTCTCGTGGTCATGGATTGATCATCATAAAAATTCATGCCGGCAACACGTGTAAAAAAGGCATCGATGGTTGATTGGGGAACCTTGAACTGTTTGTTGAGTTTGCTTGTGAAATCTACCCGGTCAAAAGTGGTTTTCAAATGAAACTGAGGATTGTCAAAAATGATATCTTTCAGTTGAACGATGGAGTTCATAATCTCCTTGTTCCAATATTTCCTGCAGGTTTTAACCATCCCGTATGGAAATCCATGGAGAGACACATCGAAAATATGTCCTTTTCGTTTAAACCAGGTAGCAAGACCACCGAGTTGACTATGATATTCGAGAAGAAGGACACTGTAACCGCAATAGACAAGTCGGTTGGCAGAGGTGAGACCGCCAAGGCCTGAACCTATAACGACAACATCATATTTATCCGCAGCTTTGGAAAAAGAAACAGGCATAATAAAATTATTGGTTTTGTAGGTGAGAGTTACAGGCGAGGCAGGATATGTTGATTCACGATGGACACCCCGCTCAGCATGGAACCGATAATTCCAAGAAAACCCTGGTCAGTGCCTGCTATGTAGAGATTGTCATATCCAATATCACCATCTTTTATCTTTACGGGGTTCCCGTAAATCGCACCGCTTTTTTTGGCTGTAAAGTGCTTAATTGTAAGTGGTGTGAAGGTATCACGATATACTATGTTTTGAGTGAAATTACCAAGGATTTTCTCAGCCATTGAAAGGGACATTAGGGCCGTATCATCTTTTGCGGCCTTATATGAATCGGATTTTCTTGGTAGCTGTTTCCATTCATTATAGTTTGCAAGATGGGTTGTACGAACCTCTTTAAAAGATGCTAGGGGCAGACCTTGAAAGTTTTGAGGCATGCATATGACGCCTGAATTAAAATCAACCACTGTTTGAGGTTGCCGGTATTCAAATCTGTCAGCTGCATTATAAAAAATAATAGTACGATCGTATCCCTGTTGTAAGGTTGTATCCGGTTGTAACTCAAAGATTGTCTCAACAAAACCAAGCCTTGGAAGAACATCGAGTCCTGATGGCTCATCGAGCAGGCTGAATGTTTCTTCAGAGCCAATTGTAGATAAGATATAGTCACAGGTGATCTCTTCATCGTTACCGAGGCGAACCCCATGAACAGTTTTACCGGTGTGAAGGATATGTTTAACAGATGCCCTGGTTTTTATTTTCCCTCCATGAGAGGTATAATGTTTAAGTAATAGATCAAGAAGGTCTTTTATGGTTCCACCTGGTCTGAACATGCCTTCAATAAAAATAGCCTGAAACATGATGACAAATTGACCAAAATCCATATCATTTTCGATTGATGATCCATAAAACATGAGCGGACAGAGGAGCATGTCTGTCAATAGTTCGTTCTGTAGATGTTCCTGAATAATTTTTCTTGCTGATATAAAGGGCAGGGGTTTAAAAGGATCGTACTGCTCAATTATCTGGAGCAGTTTTTGGAAACCGTTATGGCTTGCAGGAAATTTAGAGGAAATTTCAGCGTTAAACAGAGAAAAATCATTGGAGAAAAGCAGGGACTCTTTATTAATAAAACGGATTTCACTCTGATTTTGTTGATGAAGGTCAAGTTCTTTTCGTTTGATCTTTAACTGCCTGAGTAAACGATTTAGAGGCGCATTTTTTAGTTTTGGCGGGGCATAATTTGTGATGGCATGGAGTCCCGTTTCGAAAAGGCGGTTATTTCTGTAATAATAGGAGTTTAGTCCACCTATTCGTGCGTGTTGTTCGAGGAGAAGGACATCGGGAATGAAACGGGCAAAACGAAGAGCGGCGGCAAGTCCCGAGAGACCGCCACCGATGATCAATAGTGGGACGTGCACTTTTTATGCGTCAACAAGCAACGGTTCCAGGTAATTAACACATGAGTCGAGGGTTGCAAGCTGTGGATAATCTTCTTCAGGTATCTGTAGTTTGTGACGTTTACGCAACTCCATGACAATATCAAGAAAATCCATCGAATCCAGGTCCAACTGATCACGCAGAGGTTTATCGGCCTGCAGAGTCTCGAAATCGGCATCTTCGTCAATATCTTCTATAATTTCAAGGATGAGATCCTTAATTGCATCACGTGTCATATATGTGTCTCCGGCCGTGGCCTGTATAGTATGGATTAAAACAAATAAAATAAATCTGCGTAGACAAATTGCGCAATATACCACACCGGGAGTATTTTTTTATATATATTTTTCTTTTTTTTTAAGAAAAATAGATATTGTCGGGAACCTGTTGATTATTGGTGCTTTTTAACAATGATTACGGAGTTGATACCAACCATCCCAAATGAATTATTTAATATTGTATCAACTGATTTAAGCTGAACTGGCTTGTCGAGAACCATGTTGTTGAGTTTGCATTCAGGATCGAGATCTTTGCAATTGATGGATGGATGAACAAGATTATCAGTGAATGCGGGCAGGTTTCCGGCAAGTTCGAGGACACCGGCTGCTCCCATTGCATGGCCGATAATGGATTTGGTATTATTAATATACGTATTTTTCCCATCCCCAAATACTTGGCGGATGGCTTTACATTCCTCAATATCACCCTGTTTTGTACCAGTTGCATGTGTATTAAGGATATCTATGTCATCTGGGGTGAGTTTAGCTCTTTCCATGGCAAGCTCCATACACTCGGCCTGTCTTTCATAAAAGGGGAGAACATAGTCTTTGGCATCGGAGTTAATTGCATAACCTGCTATTTCAGCATAAATTGTAGCCCCTCGTTCAAGTGCGCTTTCCAGTTTTTCAAGAACATAAATACAGGCGCCTTCAGAAACGACAATACCGTCACGGGACATATCAAATGGCCTGCAGGCCTCACGTGGATCTGTTGCAGAGCCCAAGGCTCCCTGTGCCTGAAAGCTTGCAAATATACCAAAGGAACCTGTTGATTCTGAAATACCACCGGCCAGTGCCATATCAACTTCACCAAGAGTAATCATCTGTACGCCTTGGATAAGGGAGGCATTTCCAGCAGCACAGGCAGCACCAATGACGTAGTGGGGGCCGGTGATACCTAAATTCATGGTGATCTCACCAGCAGGATTGTTCAGTACAGTTCTTGGATTGTGGTGGTGAGTCCAGTAATCAACATTATATTCATACTGGCTGATGTTATAGACCTCATTCTCAGTCTCCACAGTACCATGTTCGGTGAGGCCAACATAGACGCCAATACGGGAACGCCTATAGTGGTCGATTGAAAGACCGGCATCAACAAGTGCTTCATTTGCACAGTACACTCCGAAACATCCTGCACGAGTGCCGCGCTTATTTTCTTTTTTCTTTCTATACCTGGTTTCATCAAAATCACAAATTCCGGCTGGTGCTTTTCCGAAATAGCGAAGATCCAGTTCTCTGGTCTCACTGATACCGTTTAAGAGCTTTTCACGGTAGGTCTTGAGATTGTCGGCGTTTGGTGCTGCGAGTCCAACACCTGTTATAACTATTCTTGGGAATTGTGTGTCCATGATGATAGATTGACGGATTAAAGGGACTATTTTATTATAAGGTTTTATGCGTTAATACTGGTGAATAATAAGTAAAATGGCTTGAAATTTCAGGAAATAATGTTCGTAATTTCAAATGAATGCCTGTGCTTATCCTTTGAAAATTCTTCGACTATAAACAGAATAGCCATTCCCGGACAGGCTCCTGGTGTGGACATTTGCCTTTTGAGCTTAATAGAGCTATAGAATATCTTGTTTTTTTATTACCGTTTTTAGTGTCTCACTCCATAATTCCAGCAATAAAAAACAAGAATATATGAGAGTAAAACAATATCAAAATGTTACGAATAGCAACAGATAGCGAACGAAGAGAGACCTTCGAGGCACTTACTTGCAGTTTACCCGTGTTAGTGTAATAAAATACCAGTAGCTTGCAACAAAGGTTCTTAGCTTTATGACAATTTAACACAAAATTCAAGAGGAATGCGCTTTTTTATCAAGAAGTCGTTCTTTTATTTGCTTTTTATATTTTTGGGAGTCAACGATGAATGAAAAACTAGACGTGGTTGTTATTGGTGCAGGACCTGCCGGTATTCAGGCAGCCATCCATGCTGTTCGCAAGAAATGTGAGGTTCTGCTCCTTGGTAGAATTGAACGAAGTGCCCTCTTTTCTGCACATGTTGAAAATTATGCCTGTGTGGAAGGGGTGAAAACCGGGGAAGAAATGCTCGTTGCAGGAATCGAACAGGTGAAACGTTTTGGTGCGCAGGTGATGGAAGATGATGTCTTAAAAGTTCATCAGGCTGATAAAGGTTTTACACTGGAGCTTGAAAGCGGAGCGACTGTTTCAACCAGAACCATAATTTTTGCAAATGGAACAGCCAGGAAGAAATTAAAGGTACCTGGAGAGAAGGAATTTTTTGGACGGGGTGTCTCTTATTGTGTCGATTGCGATGCTAATTTTTATAGAAATGCAATTGTCGCAGTGGTCGGAAATGCCAGTGCTGCAATAGATGGAGCGCTCACACTTACAGGATATGCCTCTAAAGTATATCTTGTGAACCAGGAACTACTCGCTTCCAAAGAATTAATTACTAAACTCGATGAATCTTCTGTTGAAAATGTCAACGGCACCTGGGTGAGTGAAATCGCAGGCGATGGTGATGTGAAAACGCTTATACTGGAAAACGGTAATGAGATTGACCTTGATGGCGTTTTTATAGAACTTGGCGCCAAAGGTGCCATGGAACTGGCCCTTGAAATTGGAGTGCAGTTGGATATGGACACAATGAGTCATATCGATGCGAATAAGAAAACAGAAACAAGTGTTCCTGGAGTATATGCAGCGGGAGATATTACCGGTCATCCATATCAGATGGCGAAAGCGGTGGGAGAGGGCTGTGTTGCTGGAATGGAAGCGGCCAATTTTGCGAAAAAACAAAAGCGCAGTGCACAGTCGTGACAGGAAAGGATATGTAGCAAAATTGGAACAGTTGTTGATCTATGATTGCAGAGGTTGACAGCTGTTTCTATCTTTTTAACGATTTCAGGAATTCATCAGAGAGGGTTCCATCGAGCGCTTTAATTTTTTTTTCAAGTTCCTCGCTCAAGGCAACTCTTCCCTCCACAACACAGCCACGACGTCCAGGAACACATTCCCCATGAAGACGTTTGCACTTATCTTTGACTATATCGTAATTTTTGCAGTGAAAGGTCATTACGTTTCCTCAAATGTATCTATTTTATTTGTTAGAGTATGTTCTTGTTACTTAAATCCTTTAAAAACAGATCAATAAGCTGTTGATAATATTTTCGTGTCATCACGGGATCTATCGATTTGGTACGGGCAGCCCAGATTAATTTTTCAGTTTCAACATCATACAAACTCGTCTCAAGTATTACTTTTCTTGTACTCACAAAACTTCCAGAGGATGCAACAGAATGATGGATAAAGGGGAAATAGCTGTATAATCTGTCGTATGAGTTAGTTCCTATCAAAACAGAGGAAGGTATAAAAAAGGCTTTTTCCGTATTATTTACAAGATGAGTAATAAGGATGGTTTTTGCCTTGGTCTTTTTTATAATTGTACGTAACGCTTTTTCTGTGGGTTCAATGGATTGTTTGTTTAGTGTATAACTGGCAATTGCTTTAATCTGAATACCATTCAGGCTATCCACAAAAGTATCCTCATAAATCCTTCGTTTGGTTTCGTTATTTTTTGCTACACCAAGAACAAGGATTGGTGCTATGGAAGCTTTGTTATAGGATGTATCATTCCAACTTGAAAGAAGTCTGTTTGTTGAACAACTGCTTAGAAGAATGCTGATAAGAAAAATAAAAAGACATGAGGAAGCATTTTGCATGTTTAGAGCCTCACTCCTGAAAAACTTTTAATTAAACGTAACTACTCACAAGTTACCGCATGTTGGCGCGGTTACGTTTGCTCTGTGAATAGTTATAAGTAAACAAGGTGTCGTCGTAGTTGTGGGACATAAAGTGGGATGTGTGTATAAAAAAAAGAGTTTCAAGCATATTTGCCTGAAACTCTTTATTCTTAGTGGGGTGAGTGATGGGACTTGAACCCACGACCTCCTGGGTCACAACCAGGTGCTACCACCAACTGAGCTACACCCACCGCCTAAATTTCCGCTGTTTTTATACCCTTTGCCTTAATCTTTAGCAAGTATATTTTTAATGAAACTGGAATATGAAGTTTCAACATGCTCATTATATCTACAAATCTGCTTTACAATGCAAGCATTTTTTGGCCTGCGCTTTGATCAATTCGGCACAGAATGGACATTCCTTTTGATAATTATTTTTTAATAGTACTGCAATAACCATATTGCACTTTTGTTCAAATTCAGTGTTTTTAAATGTATGATTTCGTATGGGGTCTATACAGGACAGGTCATTGAATTTAATTAGAATGTCAATGGCATCCCTTCTGCCTTGTTCGCGGGCAGCTTCATCGAGGATCAGGGTCATTACGGGAGTGATATCGTTGTCTGCGAGACAGGTTGGGAGTGATTCTATGGCTTTTTTCTCTTTCTGGTAACGTTCATTTTGCTCGCGCAGTGCATCTGGGTCAACAATTGATCCGGTGAAAGCTATCTTGGATGCAACCATCATTGCGTTTAGCTCTTTGGAGCCCGGTAACTGCATATTCCTGAACGATCCTTTGTGACCGTAATTAACTTCTATCTTTTTCCAGCCGTTTTTAAAGACAGGGCATTCGTCATTCAAGCAAATAAAAAACACTTCAGAGCCCCAACCAAGACCATCACCGACATGGACAGGAGGAACCTCACAACAGGACATTTTTGAGTTACAGTCTGGGCAGATATGGACTTCATCAAGAACGCTAAGATTTTGGATGTTCATTATAAAATTCCTCTAAAAAGATTATTAATTTATTTAATTGTGATGGCGTCGTAAAAACTCTTCACCTGCTTCGTTGCTGTATTTTTTGTTTAATTACGACGTATCCTAGTACGCCGAAATCAAACAAAAAATACGCGCCTCGCATCTGAAGTTTTTTACTTAGCCATCTTTCCAATTGACCTTTTTACGATCTTGTCAATTGTAACAGTAGTATTGTCTTGAAATTCTTTTGGTAATGCGCAATTACTTCATTCCAACTGAAGAAAACTAGGATCTCAGCCAACCCCATCTTTTGATCCGGTATACAGATAAAAAAGTAGCCAGCATGCAATGATAATAAATAACATGCCTCTGCCTTTCGGTTGTTCTTTTAGTTTTTCAGAATACGGCTTTTTCTTTGTGCTAAGGGGGGCCATGGAAATCAGTATCCTGACTTTGTCAGTACTGAATCTACAGCCCGTGATCGTTTCATGTGGTCTTCAAGAAATTCAGGGCTGAGGTGTGACCGGCTTTTCTCAATAAGTTCACAAAGTTCAGGTATGTTTTGTGATTCCGCAATTGTAACAACCTTTAACAAGTTTTCCGCAAAACTACGGACGATTTTTCTCCCATCACCACCTGTTGCCATGATTTCTGCATATGTTCTTGGATTCTGGTTGTGAATTCTCGCCATGGCCAGGATACCATAGAGTGAAGTAAGGGTGGAATGGGTACCAATGTCAGCACAAGCGATGGCGTGTTGTTTTAAAGTCATAGCAAGAGCTGTGGAAATGGTAGTTGGCAGTTTCTGACCAACACCCATAAGTAAATCATGTTTATTGGGACTGTCGTGGGAAATAGCGGCACCATGTTTGTAAAGAAAAGCTTCAAATTCTGAACAGAATGAGCCGCTGCGCGGAGTTCGTACTACGGAGGCATTTTTGTCCTTCATGGTGAGGGTCTGTGGCCCCCAGAGGTTATGAACCAGCATAAGCTCAACACCTTTGGACGTGACATTTGTTGCGGCCTTAAGGGTTTGTTCCGATTCCCCTGCCAGTACGAGTAATGCCTGACCATCTTTCAGTAATGGCCCATACTTTTCAATGGTTTTTACGGTAACTGATATGGGGACACAAATTACAACCACATCTACCTGTGCAATCATTTCTTCAGGGGTGGTAGTTGTCGATCTGCCAGTGAGAAAAATCTCGTAACCTTCATTTTCAAGGCGTTCTGCAAACCATACGCTCATGTCACCGGTTCCGATAAAGCCAAAGGAATTAATCCTTTTAACACGCATATCAACTCGTGGAAATGAACCGAGATGATGAAGACTGTTTTCTTCCTGAATTACATCTTTCTCGACACTTTTAAGTGCCTCCCTGATTAATTCATTTCCAATATGCCCTTCAATTTCAAGATAGATCTGTAGTTTTTGAGATTTTATATCATTTTCAGACCGGAGATCGAGGATATTGATACCACGTTTTGTAAATTCGCTTAAAATATCAACAAGCATTCCAACCCGATCTTTCAACGGTTTGGTGATAATTGCGGAAGCATCATACCCGGTAGCTCCATTAAGGTTTTCACCAATGACGGCAAAACGGGTTCGGTTATGAGCTGCTATTTCCCGATCTCTTATTTCGAAACCATGCTCAAGGAGTAATTCTTCAGAATCAACAATGGCGTACTCATATCGGCTATGCTCTTTAATATCGTTCATTGCTGTACCGATATCAGGAACTGACATAAGAGTGGCATTGGGGTAATGTTCACTGATATAGTCATCGCACTGTTTAAAAACAGATCCTCTCCCTATTATTATTTCAGGATCGACAGGGCTGCCGTCGTGTTTCAGACTTGCAAATGAAAGATGTATGGGCAGGACAAGGTTATCAACCCAATAGCCATTTACCAGAAGTTCCTGAAGGCGGAAATATTCTTTAATTTCACCTTCACGAGTGTTGTAAATTGGGACGAAGGCGATATCAACTTCTTCCTTTATAAAGGCATCTATTATGTTCGGAATACGGTTAAAAAGTGTAAGCTTTGCGCCTGGGGAATACTGACGTGCAGCTCTGTAACCGTCCGATCCATGGGGACCAAGTGTTGCTATACGAATCATTTTTATCTGGTTAAATGTATGAGTGATAGTATTCTAACGCGGATAAACCGCAAGTAAGTGCCTCGAAGGTCTCTCTTCGTTCGCTATCGGTTGCTTATGCTAATAATTTGAGATTGAAACACTTTTGATTTTCTAGTTTTTTTATTACAGTTTTTCAGGAGTAAGGCACTAATTTATTCTTACCCAACGAAAAGTAGGTACTCTACCTTGTTTAGGCAAGCTCTCCCATAGAAAAAATGCGTGAATCTTCATCAATTAGCAGGATAAGATCTGTTTCTGAGTATTTGGAGGCATTGAAAACCTCTGAAAAATATGGTCCGCAGGTTGTTTGCCACAAGAAGTTTAAACCTGAAAAAGCAGAATATGTAAATTTCCCGTCAGGATTGAGCGAAGCACTTATGGACAAGCTGAAAAATCTTGGTATTCATAAACTGTATAAACATCAGGCACAAGCTTTTGAAGAAATAAATAATGGGAAAAATCTCCTTGTGGCAACGCCTACTTCCTCAGGGAAAAGTCTGATCTATAATCTTCCTGTACTTAATAATATACTTTCAAACGAGAATAGCCATGTCCTTTATCTTTTCCCTTTAAAAGCTCTCGCGCAGGATCAGTTGCGAATTCTTCAACAGTTCGAATCATTATTATCGGTTCCCCGGACTTCAGAATCCGATAAGATTGCTGCAATTTATGATGGTGATACTTCTTCATATCAACGGACAAAAATCAGAAGTTCTCCACCGAGAATTATCATCAGTAACCCTGATATGCTGCATCTTTCATTTCTCCCGTACCATTCAAGCTGGGCCCGTTTCTTTAAACAGTTGAAATTTATTATCATAGATGAGGTGCACACCTATAGAGGTGTATTTGGATCACATATGGCATGGCTTTTAAGGCGATTTGATAGGATTCTCAAATTTTACGGTGCGGATCCTGTTTACATTATGCTGTCGGCAACCATAGGAAATCCAGAGCATCTTGGACAACTACTTATTAATAAACCGGTGAGTTGCATCACTGAAAGTTTTGGACCAAGAGCAAAACGAAATATGCTGTTTCTTAATCCATGGAATAGTCCTGCACAGGTCGCAAGCAAGTTATTGGAGGCAGCACTGAAAAGAGGCTTGAGGACAATCGTCTACACAAGTTCCAGGAAGATGACAGAGTTGATAACAATGTGGACCAAACCACGCCTAAAAGGTTTTTCCCATAAACTGAGTTCTTACAGATCAGGATTTTTAGCGGAAGAGAGGAGGAAGATAGAAAAGAAGCTCGCAAATGGAGAACTGCTTGGTGTTATTTCGACCTCTGCGCTTGAATTGGGGATTGACATTGGTAATCTTGATATTTGTATTCTTGTTGGATATCCAGGCTCTGTTATGGCCACCTGGCAACGGGGAGGCAGAGTAGGGCGGGATGGCCGGGAATCTGCCATAATTCTTGTTGCGGGAGAAGATGCGCTTGATCAGTATTTTATGAAAAATCCTGAAAAGTTTTTTGGGCGTAAAATGGAATCGGCTATTCTGAATCCATTAAATACTGAAATAATGGAACAACACCTTCATTGTGCTGCAGCAGAACGGCCTTTAGATAAAGAAGAAATCGCTTTATTTTCGGATGACATTCAAAAAGCCATACAGCGATTGACCTGGAGTGGGATTTTATTACAGGGCTACGATGGGGAAGAATGGTTTGCCACACGAAAATTTCCTCAACGTCTGGTAAACTTAAGGGGAGGTGGAGAACAGCTCCAGATCATAAGGACGGATAACGGTGAAATAATAGGAACCATAGATTCAGGCCGTGCCCTGAAAGAATGTCATCCGGGTGCTGTTTATTTGCACTCTGCCATTACATGGCTTGTTAAAAAATGCGATTTGGAGAGTAAAGAAATAATTATAGGATCTTTTCACGCTAGTTTCCACACTCGTCCCATCAGTGAGAAAAACACTGAAATTATAGAAGTATATGACAGAAAAAAATTTCCAGGATTTGCTGTGAGCCATGGACGATTATTAGTCAGGGAAAAAGTTACAGGATATCAAAAGCGCAATAATCGCACGAACAAGCTTATTGCCAGTTTTTCTCTTGATCTCCCGGAACAGCGTTTTGAAACAGTGGGGATTTGGCTGGAGGTCCCAAAATCAACACAAGTTCAAATGGAAGATGCCCAACGCCACTTCATGGGGGCGCTTCATGCCCTGGAACATACAATGATAGGTTTGTTTCCCTTGCTGGTACTCTGCGATCGAAACGATATTGGTGGAATTTCGTGTCCAGATCATTTCCAGACAGCAGAGGCTGTGGTATTTATTTACGATGGCCATCCTGGTGGCATTGGGTTATGCAGTGAGGCTTTCTCCAAGATAGAAGAACTCTTAAAACAAACAGAAGAGACCATAGAAACTTGCGACTGTGAGAATGGTTGCCCCTCCTGTGTTCACTCGCCAAAATGCGGTTCTGGTAATCGTCCAATTGATAAGGAAGCATGTCTTGCGCTTGTTCAATTACTGAGAACCCGGAAAGGAGACTGTCTTAAAAATCACAGTTTTGATCTACTTGAATCAGTCTTTCCAAAAAAAAATGCAATCAAAAAAACGAAAGGGATGTGGGAGGCGGAATCAGGGAGTACAAAACTTTCCCTTAACTATGGGGTTTTTGATCTTGAAACAAAATTATCTGCAGAGGAGGTTGGAGGCTGGCACCGGGCACATAAAATGGGTATTTCAGTAGCTGTTGTCTATGATTCTTTAAGTGACAAATTTATAATCTATCTTGAGAATGAAATTGATAAACTTATAAAACATCTCTTTCAGTTAGAGCTGGTGGTTGGTTTTAATAACCGACGTTTTGATAACAGTGTCCTTAGTGCATATACAAGTAAAGATTTAAAGAAACTGCCAACACTTGATTTACTTGATGTGATACATGAAAGACTCGGCTACCGGTTAAGCCTGGATCGTTTGGCACAAACAACTCTCGGCTGTGAAAAAACAGCCAACGGTCTGCAGGCATTAAGGTGGTATAAACAGGGAGAAATTAAGAAAATCAGCAGTTATTGTAAGCAGGATGTGGTGATAACCAGAGATTTGATGCTCTACGGCTTGAAACACGGTTTTTTTCTCTTTCGAAATAAAGCAGATAAAGTTGTTCGTTTACCAATTGACCTTGAGTCTGTTATTCGCAGAGAAGTAAAAAGGGCCAGGTGAACAAATCGCCTGGCCCTTTAAAAACTGTTTTGTGAGATGAGGATTATGGCCAGAGAAGCGGGCTGTATATCCAGCCAGTAGCGCCCTGGCTGTGTTTCACCTTGATCCATTTCCCCTGGCTGGAGACTTTTGTCAGCACCACACCTCGGTCGATTGATGCAACAATAGATGCGGATGTATTTGGTTTAGAGCGCATGTTAATGGATTTTTTACCATTTACAATGACGGTATTGCCGGGGACAGTAAGAGCGGAAAAAATCCATCCTTTATCATTTTCAAAATCAGTCACTTTTAACCAGTCACCTTTTTTATCAATTACCTTGAGAGGGTATCCCTGGAATAATTCCATGGCTATGGGAAATTCGGTACCCGGGCCACTTCGCACATTCACATTATCTTTTTTTACACTGACAGTTTGTGCAAAACTCAAACAGGGAATGAGAAAGAAAGAAAAAAGGAGGATGACAACTTTTCGCGTAAATAAAGAAAATTTCATAGTAATCCTAATAGATTGAAGTAGTCTTAAAGCGGGTTTCGTGAAACGTAGAACAAGTCTACTTTGAATAAAGAGTTATATAGCATCATTGTTTTTTGAAGTCAAACAAGATGATTATTAGTGTCTTACTCCTGAAAAACTGAAATAAAAAACAAGAAAATCAAAAGTGTTTCAAACTCAAATTATTAGCATAAGCACCAGATAGCGAACGAAGAGAGATCTTTGAGGCATTTACTTGCAGTTTACCTGCGTTAGTGTCCAATATCCCAGATATCTGTGTTAAAATAATGAAAAAACAGTATTATCCCCGTTGTTAAGATGGCTTGGATAAAAATGGTGGAGTCCTGGATTCCGTATCCCTTGAAAGCAGGGACAAAAAAAGATACCTTAAAAGAAGGTATGAATTCAGTTATTTTCTGAAACGCGATTACTAAAAATATGATAGGGCTTTTCAGCAAATGAGAATATCAGATGTCACTGGATGGATCATAAAAATTTTCATTCTTGTTTTAACGATCCAGGCACTTACGTTGGTAAATGTTTCGGCTAAGGAAACACTCATTTCCTCAGCCCGAAAATTTTATTATGGCGTCGGCGCACCCCAAAACTACCATAAGGCATTTAAGCTTTATCTGAAAGCTGCCCAATTGGGGAATGTGGATGCCATGTTTATTGCTGGTGGTATGTACATGCAGGGACAGGGGGCCCCTGTAAACAGGGCAGAGGCCTTTAAGTGGCTATACAAAGCAGCCCTTAATAAGCGAAGTTCCAGGGAGTCTGAAAAAATCATAGCCCAATCTTTTATAACCGGAGAAAACGTTCCTCAGAACTTTGAAGAGGCACGCTATTGGTTTGAACGTGCTGCCAAAGGCGGAGATGCTGCAGCACAAAGTGAACTGGGAGTTCTCTATTTCAATGGGAAAATTTTGGATAATGATTATGAGAAGGCACACCATTGGTTTGATTTAGCTGCCAGAAATAATTACCCCCTGGCACAATATAACATGGGAATCCTCTGGTATACCGGGAATGGTGTACCTGCCATTGATTTAGTAAAGGCTTATGCCTGGTTCAATCTTGCCGCTTCCAATGGACATGGCAATGGCAAGGGTGCCAAACAATTTTTAGAAACCGTCCTTTCTGCGGATGAGCTTAAAAGCGCCCAACAACTATCCATTAAACTTTATAGAGAAATAAGGCAGTTGTGAGAGTGACAGTGACGTGTGGGTAGGTTTGGTCACATATGCTACACCAGCCTGCCTACGAAAATCTCAGGACATTGGTAACTGGTTCAGATTATAGGGTTTACGTAGGTTAGCCGTTTTACCCATGGGGAATTAGCTTTTGGTTTCATTGTTCCTCCATTCCCTGAAGGTTGTCTGTGGTTGTCCTTTTGGAGTCTCGTTCCCCGCTACCTTCCCAAACTTTTCAAGATTGTCAAAAAATGCTGTCTGCAATAGTATACATTGGCAATTTTTCCTGCAGCAACAATCCTGTCATCTCAATCACAATAAATATGATTTTTACAATGAAAGAGGATGCAAGGTTTTTCCCGAAAAAAACAGTACTATTTTAAAATCTATTTTCAAGGCAGCGTTGAATAGCAATTCCTGAAATTTTTCCCTTTAACTCGTTTTTTCTACGAAATAATTCATCCTCCCTCACACTATACTATCCGCTTGAGACGTTAGTATATCAGGGTTTTTCATGTATTTTTCACTTGATTCCTGATGAAATTATGTTAATTGATCATATCTTTTTAATAATCATATGTCTATAACATATTCTCGCAGTACAGGATCTGATATCAAAATAGTACCATTTTATATATGGCCGGATAGTCGGTCCAAATTTTACAGGAGGAAGGTATGAAAAGATTTTCAATGTTAATGGCAGCAGTGCTTGCATGCATGGTGTTTGCAGGTACAAGTGCCCTGGCTGTTGAAGGGACGTTGAGCGCAAGCAAGATTACGGCGGGAACTTCAATCGGTATTGAAGGAAGTATTGATCCCGGTCAGGAGCTTTTTGTGGTTGTCTGTACCGACAAACTTTTTTCAGCAAAAGATGCTCCAGGCCCCAAAGAGAAAAAACGGTTGCAGGAAGGGAAAAAGGGTAAAAACGCTTTTGGTGATACAGCCATTCCACCATCGTATTATGTTGTAACCAGCGCTCCGAATGCCCTTGCTACTGCAAAGGTCTCTCCCAAAGGACAGACTGAAGGCATCTTTTCCTTTCCTCCCTTTAAGTACAATGTAAAAGTAAATAAAATTAAAAAATGGGATGATATTGATGATGCCGTAAAAGGAATGCTCGGTCCAATCAATAGTGGAAATCAGTGGAAAATGCTGACGTACGCTCACGAAAAAAAATTCGGCATGAATACCATTGTTAAAGAAAAACCTAGCACTGGTGGTAATGCCCGTATGATCATGAGTGATCATAGTGCACAACCAGAGCAATGGAACGAGGGAGTATCCGTTTCCCTTGACAAGAACACAGGGAAATATTCTGTAACCATGGCTCCGTATAAAAATCTTTATCCTGATACCGTCATGGCCGTTTATGTGAACGGTAAAAAACTTGATACGTTCAGTATTGAAAAATCAGGTTTCTTCTTTAAAACCGGTAATGTATACATGAATCCGATGATCGTTTTCGGTGGTGCTTTCATCATCGGAATCCTCTTCGTTATCATGGGAGCTGCCGGGGGACTTTTTACAGCAGCATTTCAAATCACCGCAATTGGAACCAATGGCCCCATAGGTATCAATGCCGGTAATACCATTAAACCCACAAACCTTTTTCTTACACTTTGCTCGCCTATCAGTGGGTTGCTTAGTTATCTCAAGGAAAAACGTTTTGCATATCCTGTGGCCATACCTTTTGCCATTGGAATCGTAATCGGTGCCTTTTTTATTGGACCCCCACTTTCTGCAAAATATTTAAATCTCGCAGCGTTTAAATTTTATCTCGGTATTATTTGTCTTGTTATCGGTATTAAGCTTTATATTGAATCTTTGGCAAGTTCCATTGAGAAAAAGAAAGCCATGAAAGCCATTGTTGATAAATTCAATGCCGCAGTAAAAGAAGCAAAAGAATCCGGAAAAGCACTGGAGCTTGGTTCCATTGAATTTGATAAATTTAATCCGATCAAATTCGAAATGCGCTTCTGGGGTGAAACATTTGTTGCCAAACCTCTCCTGATGCTCCTTGGTGGTGTTGTGATGGGAATTGTGGCATCATCCTTTGGTGTGGGTGGCGGTTTTATGTTCATGCCTTTCATGACGACCCTTGTTGGGTATCCGATGTATCTTGCAGTTCCTATCGCCCTTGCCGGCGCATTCTCCACTTCCATTGGTGGTATTGCAAAATACGTGATGATGGGCTATCAACCGGATTGGATCATGGCGGCTCTTATTGCAGCCGGTGCCATGTGTGGCGGTGTGGTTGGACCGAAACTCCAGAAAAAAATGCCTGAGATTTTGCTCAAACGACTGCTTGCAGGCGCTTTGATACTGACCTGTCTGAAATATACAGGACTCATCTGGTTCATGCGTTAAAAGAACATGCCCGGATCTTTCCGCAAATGATATCCTTTTGGGAAAGCAGGCAATCTTGTACACTGGGGTGGAGAAATAACTCTGCTCCAGTGTATTCTCCTTCAGTGCCTTTGTTCCATGGCTCCTCCCCTGTAGAAGTCCATCAAGCTTAATCCCTTAGTTCTGTATTTAAATTCGTTCTCCTGTTTTATCCATTCCAATTTTTTTGGTTTTTAATTGCATTATCAGGAAGAGTAAAATGAAATATAGTTAAGCCAGAGGGGGCATTTTCAGCCCAGATACTGCCGTTATGGTCGCTTATAAAACGTTTTGAAATGGCAAGCCCTAAGCCCGTCCCACCCGCTCCGGTATTTGTAACTGAGGATTGGATAAATTTTTCAAAAATTGTGGTTAGTTCATCTTTTGGAATAGAAACACCTTTATTGCAGATGCTTACCAAAGTACCAGAAGTCTCTGGATTCACCTTCCCCTCTTCACAGGTTATGCTTATTTGGTTACCTTCGTAACTGAACTTAATAGCGTTAAATAGCAGATTACGTAACACCTGCATAATTTTTTCTATATCACAGTACACAATGGACACGGCACGGGGACATTCTACCTTAAAATGCAGATTTTTTTCAGAAGCGATGGGTGCCAGTTCGGTTGTTACTTCATGGATCATGCGTGACAGGTCGTTTTTCTTCAGGTCATAACGCATTTTTCCAATTTCCAGTTTTGAAAAATCCAACACATTGTCCAGTAACCCCATAAGCCTGTTTGCAGACTCACTTATAAGTTCGAAATATTCTTCTAATTTTTCACGTGGTATTGTTTTGGAACGTTTAATACCAAGCCTTGTATATCCAAGTATTCCGTGCATCGGAGTGCGTAGTTCATGGGACATATTTGCAAGGAATTCTGTTTTCGAATGATTTGCAGTAATTATGGCCTCCATTGCGGCAACCTGTTGTGATATGTCGCGAACTGTTGCAATGATAACAGATTCATTACCCCAAAACGTTTTCCTAAGATTTATCTGGAGGGTAGAAATGCTATCCATTTCCAAATTCCGTTTGAGCCAGGTAAACTCTTGAGCCTTCCCTGAAACAGCTTCCTCCCAGATTCTTTTTATATTTACATTGCGGTTTTGTTTTGATTGAAAGCTTTGTTGGACTGTAAAATTGATAGCATTTTTCCTTGTGACATTGAACATTCTCAACATGGTGTCATTACTATCAAGAACATGTCCATCAAGATCAAAAATATAAATGCCATCATGTGCTGAATTATAAATATCCTGGAGTTTTTTTCGACTGATTGCTATACCGCGTGCAGTACGTTTGTGGTCAGAAATTTCAGTGGTTAGTTGCGTATTTAGGGTCTCAAGCTCCAAGGTGTTTTTCTCAATTACAAAAACATTGATTAACGATATCCAGTAGTGCCTGTTCCATACTTTTGCCTGTATAATATTAAAGAAAAGAAAAAAACAGAGAGCAATACCAATGGTTACAGAATGTAAGGTTCCTGTATAAAGTTCTGCAATCATGGGTATTCCTAAAATGGTAAAAAGGTAAGCAAAGGATAGTAGTCTCCAAATACAGTAGCTTGCCATGGACCCTCCACCAATACCAGCCAACAGAATAATGATAAGGGTTATGGTTGATGTATCATGATATTGGAGAATTGCGGTTGCTGCAAAAGTACCCCAGACCAGAGCAACAAAAATATTTGTCCAAAAGAAAATTGGAATCCATATTATTTTTTTGACGAGTCTTTTTTTTGATAGAGCAAAGAGTGAAAGTATTCTGAGTACAGTTGCAATTAAAAGGATACTTCCAAGAAATATAAAGAGAAATGCATGTTCAGAGGCATAGTCAGTGGCAAGACCGCCCACAAGATAAGAAAGAGGAGCAATAACTGAACCGGGAATATTACGATTTTTAAGATCAACTATTGCTTGATCAATTATTCCTGAGGTTTCTTCAGCTGTAAGCTTACTTGTAATCTTTTTATTGTGGCGTTTAAGCTCATATTCAAAAAACATAGAAATTACTCAAAACTTGATAAACTCGTAAAAAGGTTAAAATCCCGATGGCTGGCACAGACTTCGAAAAACTTCATATGCGAGGTACACATTTTTTGTCTAATTTCTGGGTACTAAGGTACGTTGATGTTAAATAGAACATGTAGCAACGAAGCAGATAAAGAATTCTTACGACGCCATCAAAATTTGAAGATTAATATGGTGAGCAAATACGTCTCGTAATAGTGGTACACTTTTAAAACACAGGATTACTCTTTATTTGCCAATGCCACAGGAAGGGTTAAAATAAAACTTGCCCCTCCGCCGGCCATATTCTCAACGTGTAAAGTTCCCTGGTGGAGGGACATGATTTCCTTGGCAATGGCAAGACTCAAGGCAGTACCTTTTGTGTGGTTCTCGATATTTTGTGAATAAAATTCATCAAATATTTTTTCTCTGAGTGCAGGCTTTACCCCTGGGCCCTGATCAGTGACTTTCAGTGTTACTGCTTTATTGTCATAAGATGCAGAAAGCTCAATCTTACCATCATGTGGAGAGTATTTTATCGCATTTTCAACAACAGCAATAAATGCTTCATTGAAGAGTTTCCAGTCAAGTTCGAGACTGAAATCAACGGGACAATTTATGCTTAGAATGCAATTCTTTTCAATGTGTCGCCCTTTTTTACTAACAACTCCTTCAAGATAGTCGATGACAGATTGCTCAACGGAGGTTAGTTGATTGTTGTTACGAAGATTTGAGAGAAGAAGGATTTTACGAACCAGGTCATGGATGCGTTCCCCTGAAAGTTTGATAAGTTTCGCATATTCCACCACTTTTTCTGATATTGATTGGGTTTCCAGGATGAGTTGGCTGCCAAGCAATATGCCGTTCAGTGGAGTCTTTGTCTCATGGGAAAAAAGTTGCAGGATTGTTGTTTTGAGTTCATCTATTTCTTCGGTTTTTTTCAATTTTGAGAAAACTTTCAGTTTGGCAAGAAGTTCATCATCAACAAAAGGTTTTGTGATATAGTCGTCAGCACCAGCCTCATATCCTTCCAGGCGTTCTTCTATCATTGCTTTGCCGCTAACCATAAGAACTTTGGTAAATTTATGATCATTATTGCTTTTAATTTTTTTACAGACTTCGTATCCGTTCATACCAGGCATCATAATGTCCAGAATAATTATATCCGGTTTGTAATCGTCCAGTATTGCAAGTGCTTCCTCGCCATTCACAGATGTTTTATATTGAAAATCTGTCTCATATTCCAGAATTTCTTCAATTAATTTGATGTTGATGGGCTCATCATCAACAATAAGAATTTTAACTGTCATATTGTGAACCTTAAAGGTGTTTGAAAAAAAACCAAGTGATTCTTTGTGGTAGAGGAATGAAGCGGGTTAGGATAATCCAATAACCTTAGCTGTAATTGACTGGAATGTAAAATCTTTTATTGCTAGCTTGCCAGGTAATCATCAGAACAATCCTAACTTGCATTCATTCATTTCATATGCTATTTTCAGCTTCCTTTGTACCGCTGGTCAATAAAACTGTTCCAAGGCCAATTGATTCATTATGAAAACTGTTGTCATTGCATTAACCGCTGGTGGAAAAAAATTAGCTGAGCAGGTAAAAACTCAGTTGCCGGATTGTTGTATAGATAGCAGAAAAATCCCAGTCTTTGAAAAGATCGAGGACCTTTGGGGGCAGAGGTTCGACGCAATTATTTGCATTATGGCCACAGGAATAGTTGTTAGAGCAATCGGAAAACTCTGTTTCGATAAAACGAAAGATCCATGTGTCCTTGTGCTTGACGAAAAAGGGCAGTTTGTGATCAGCCTTCTCTCTGGCCATTTAGGAGGAGGAAACACTCTTAGCCAGACCCTGGCAGATAGAATTGGTGCACAGGCCGTTATCACCACCGCTTCCGATGTTAATGGCCATACGGCTCTTGATCTTTGGGCAAAAAAGAACTCTCTAGTTGTTGATAACAAGAAAAAACTAACTGAAAAGTCTGCAAAACTTGTAAATACAGGTAAAATTCAAATTTTCACTGAATTTGGCATTGATACTGTACCTGAAGATTTTACTGTTGTTAAAAATCATGAAGTTGCTGATATTATAGTATCGGATTATGTTTTTTCGGGAAGTGATTCTCTAGTTCTTCGTCCATGTTCCCTGACCGTTGGTCTTGGATGCAATAGAGGGACAAAAAAAGAAGATTTTGAAAGGGCACTCAGTGAACTTTTCAGCGATAAAGCACTTCAGCTAAAGTCCATATGCTCTTTTGCATCAATTGACTTGAAAGAAGATGAACAGGGGATGCTTGAATTTGCAGCAAACAAAGAGCTGAAAATTAAATTTTATACCAAAGAACAATTGAATACTGTGGATGATGTGTCTTCATCGGCAGTGGTTTTTGCAGCAACGGGTGCAAAGGGAGTTGCAGAGCCAGCAGCACTTTTAGCGGCACAGACGACATTTGGGTCTGGTACACTTATCGTAAGGAAAAGAAAATGGAAGGATGTAACAGTAGCAGTCGCCTTGAAACAGATCCGTCTTGTGGCCTGATCTCTGTAGTTGGTACAGGTATAGGCAGTGTTGAAAATATGACACCGCAATCGGTAAAGGCACTCAATGATGCCGATGTAATTACAGGTTATTCCACCTATCTGGATCTCATTCCAGAATTACTTGCTGGAAAAGAAGTGATAACATCTGCAATGATGCAGGAAGTTGATCGTTGTAATAATTCATTTGATCTTGCTGAATCCGGAAAACATGTGGCCATTGTTTCAGGTGGGGATCCTGGTATCTATGCTATGGCAGGTCTTATTCTTGAGATTGCCGCAAAGCGTAACAGTAAAGTAAAGATTGATGTAATACCGGGAATAGCTGCTGTTAATGGTTGTGCTGCCAGGCTTGGTGCACCATTGATGCATGATTTTGCAGCAATCAGCCTCTCAGATCTACTCACCCCATGGGAGGTGATCACCAAACGTCTTGATGCCGCAGCAAGTGCTGATTTTGTGATTGCACTTTACAATCCCAAATCAAAAAAACGGACTAAAAATATTGTTGAAGCGCAAAAGATATTACTTTGCCACCGTGATAAAAAAACTCCAGTTGGGATAGTGACGGCAGCAAGCAGACAAAATGAGGTGATTAGAATCACCACTCTTGATAAAATGCTTGAAGAAAATATCAATATGCAATCGACTGTTATCATAGGGAATTCGACAACTTTCACATGGAATGGTTATATGATAACCCCCAGAGGCTACAAAGAGAAATATACGTTGAGTAAATCTGCATGACAAAAAGGCTTACTCTTTTAAGACACGGGAGAACAGGATTGGCAGGCCGGTATGTGGGGACACAGGATGTCCCCCTTTCCCCGAGTGGCGTTTCTCAAATTAAAAGCCTTAAAAACCGTTTTAAGCACTACCCCATAGATGCGGTGATCTCAAGCCCGATGTTACGCTGCAGGCAAAGTAGTGAGATTTTGTTTGCACAAGATTTATTGAGTTATGATGACGAGCTGTGTGAAGTGGATTTTGGAAGCTGGGAGACTTTAACGTTTCAGGAAATTGTTACAAAAAGTCCGGAACTCGTAGATGCATGGAGCACACTGGCTGATGATTTTTGTTTTCCCGAAGGAGAATGTATTGCTGCTTTTGTTGCAAGAGTACAGAGAGTGGGGGCACGCATAAAAAAAGCAACTGAAACAGATATAATGATTGTCGCCCATGGTGGTGTGATAAGAACACTTCTCTGTTATTTTTTGAATCTTGATCCCTCAAATTACCTGCTCTTTAATGTACAAAAGGGTAAATACACTACTTTAAATCTTTTTGATGAAGGTGCTGTTCTTACGGGTTTCAACCTTGGAGCTGATTGCCGATGAGTTCTAAACTTATTTTAGTAACAGGCGGTACCAGAAGCGGAAAAAGCGATTACGCACAGGCACGTGCTGAAGCGATGAGTGGCCACCATTATTTCCTGGCGACCTGTCCAACCATTGACTCTGAGATGGATGAGCGCATAGAACGTCACAAGGCAGGTCGTGAAGAAAATATATGGCAGACCATAGAGGAGGAGCTTGATCTTGTTGGAGTTATTAAATCCTTAAAACAAGAAAGTGTCTGCCTGGTAGATTGCCTAACCTTATGGGTTAATAATTTACTGTATCGTGCTGAGAAAACGAATGTTGTGTTTAACGAAAACACTATGCAAAAAGAGGCTGGAGAGTTTGTGGCACAGGCAAAAAAAAACCATGGAATCATTATTTGCGTAAGCAATGAAGTCGGCATGGGAATAGTACCCGATAATGCTGATGCCAGATTATACCGTGATCTTGTTGGCAAAACCAATAGAATAATTGCCGAAGCTGCTGATGAAGTGATTTTGGTGAGCTGCGGATTACCACTGTTTTTAAAAGCTTAACGTTTAGATTAATTGCAAGAGAGGAAAAATGAGTTTGCTGGAAAGAACAATAAAAAAAATATACCCCCAAGACTCTGCCTTTCGAGATAGAGCAAAGGAACGTCTTGATCAGTTGGCCCTCCCCCATTGGGCACTTGGCGATCTCATGGACTTGTCCATTGATCTTGCAGGAATTACTCGTTCCATGACACCACTGGTTTCCAGAAAAGCCATTGTCACCATGGCCGGGGATCATGGAGTTGTTGCAGAAGGCGTAAGTAAATTTCCTCAGGAAGTAACACCTCAAATGGTCTATAACTTTGTTAATGGTGGTGCTGGCATTAACGCCCTTGCAAGGCAGGCTGGTGCGGAAGTTATAGTTGTTGATATGGGAGTTGCCAGTGATCTGACAAAGCTTGCTGATCAGGGAAAAATAATGAACAAAAAAGTGGGCCTTGGCACAGATAATATTGCTAAAGGGCCTGCCATGAGCCATGCAATGGCACAACGTTCCGTCGAATCAGGAATTGATATTGCCTTCGAACTCGGTGAGCGAATAGACATCTTCGGTACGGGCGATATGGGGATAGGGAACACCACCCCATCCACTGCCATAGCAGCAGTGGTTACAGGAAAATCCATACAGGAACTTACTGGTCGTGGTACCGGGCTTGATGATGAACAGCTTGCACACAAGCGGGTAGTTATAAAAGAGATTATTGACAGGAATAAACCAGATCCCAAAAACGGGCTTGATATACTTGCAAAAGTTGGTGGCTTTGAGATAGGTGGTATCGCCGGCCTTATCATTGGAGCTGCTGCTCAAAAAAAACCTGTAGTTGTTGATGGATTTATTTCCTCAGCAGGTGCCCTCATTGCATGTTCCCTTGAACCTTTTGTGAGAGATTATATTATTTGTGCCCATCGGTCCATGGAACCCGGGCATCGCGCCATGCAGGAAAAACTTGGGTGCCGACCTCTTCTCGATCTCAATCTTCGTTTAGGGGAGGGGACAGGAGCTGCCCTTGCAATGAATCTGGTGGAGGCCTCTGTTGCAGTGCTTACTGAAGTTGCCACATTTGAAGAAGCAGCTGTGGCTGGTGCTGATAAATAAACGGCAGATGATGTGACAGAAAAAGCCAATAATACAAATCCTGGATTAAAAAGAGCACTCTTACATCCCCTTGCCTCTTTCTTTACAGGTTTTCGTTTCCTTACTGTTCTTCCAGTGTCCTGGAACAGCAAGGATGATGGACAATTTTTTCAATCGAGTCTTATCTGGTTTCCATTTATTGGATTATTCATAGGATCTGCAACTGCATTTTTTACTTCTTTGTTTATTACTGTTCTACCTGCCACGGTATTAACTGTTTTTGCTATGATCGTGCTGGCCGGATTTTCCGGTTGCCTTCATCTTGACGGCTTGGCGGACAGTGGTGACGGGCTTCTCTGCAGCAGATCACGCGAGCGTGCACTCGAGATCATGCGAGACAGCCAGACAGGTGCCATGGGAGTGATCGCAGTTGTTTTTGTTTTACTTGGGAAATATGCTGCTCTTTCTTCTCTTTCAGGCACTCCTTTTCTTGTGGCTCTACTCTTAATCCCTTTAGCTGGAAGAACTGCAATCCTCATTAGCATGGCCATACTTCCTTACGCTCGAAAAGGTAGGGGGCTGGGAAGACTATTTTATTCAAAAGATAGTGTCGTTATTGCAGTACTTGCTCTTCTGTTTTGCGGAATGATAATGGCTTCTGTTTCTTTTAATACCGCACTCTTTTGCATTGCTGCAATTCTTCTTACCGCCGCAATTTTTTCCTTCTGGTGTTTTAAGAAACTCGGTGGGGCAACAGGGGACACCCTTGGAGCAGTTTGTGAACTGACAGAATTTACAGTTGCTGTGGCCATGGTTTTTGTTTCCGGGATTCAATGAATTATGATGACAATATCATCTCAATATGAACATGGTGGTAATGTCCATGCAGCAGCCGATTCCAATTCGGTGGGGCTCGAAAAACTCCTGGATTTTAGCGCAAACATCAATCCCGTTGGTCCTCCTGAATGGCTGCGAGCGTGCATCAGCCGTGAACTGGAAAGTATTGTTCATTATCCCGATCCAACGGCTTCCGCTCTAAGAAAATGCATTGCCAAAAGATATCAGCTCCTGGTTCAAAATATTTTGGTTGCCAATGGTACGACCGAGCTCCTCTATCAGTTACCACGTGTGCTTGAATGTAAAAGAGCCATTATTCCCGTACCCTGCTATATAGATTATCTGAAAGTTATGGACATGGCAGGTATGGCGATACAAACAGTTAAACTCAATGAAGAGAATGGATTTCAAGTTGATTTCAATACTCTCGATTGTCTCCTTGCCCCTGATGATTTACTTATTCTGGGTACTCCTAACAACCCAACTGGTAAGTGTGTTGATAGCGTGAAGTTGCTGGGACTTGCACGAAAACATCCAGATGCTCTGTTTATCATTGATGAAGCATTTCTTGAGTTTGTGCCGGGCGGTAAAAGCCTCGCCGGAAAAGCTCCTAATATTATCACCCTCCATTCGCTGACCAAATTTTATGCAATTCCAGGTTTGCGTTTAGGCTTTGGAGTATTTCCGGATGTAATTGCCCAAAAATTACAGGTTATAATTCCTCCCTGGACTGTAAACAGTTTAGCTCAAAAGGTTGGAGAACGAGCGCTCACAGATGATAAGTACCAGGATAGATCAAGGGCCGTCTGTCTGGAAAACCGTAATATCTTCAAAAAAGACCTTTCTACTTTCAAAGACCTGAAAATCTTTTCCCCAGAGGCCAATTATTTCCTGATTCGTCTTTTGGGAAAACATAAGGTTTCTGAAATACAACAGAAGCTTGCCAGGCAAAATATTCTGATAAGAGATTGCTCAAACTATCAAGGTCTTGGGCAAGACTTTTTTAGAATTGCGGTTCGCAGTAAAACAGAAAACAAGCAGTTTTGCGCTGCCTTATCCACGATACTTTCGGTAAAATCAAAACGGAACCCTGTCAAGAAAACAGCGGCTCTTATGTTTCAGGGTACCTCTTCCAATGCGGGAAAATCTGTGCTTACTGCTGCCCTTTGCCGAATTTTACTCCAGGATGGGGTGAACGTGGCGCCATTTAAAGCACAGAATATGTCTTTAAATTCTTTTGTTACCAGGGACGGGCTGGAAATGGGGCGGGCACAGGTAGTTCAGGCACAGGCCGCCCGTCTTGATCCCGATGTGTTGATGAATCCAATCCTTTTAAAGCCCAATTCAGATACCGGGAGCCAGGTTATAGTTCGCGGAAAACCGCTCGGGAACATGTCTGTCATGGACTACGTATCATACAAGTCAGAGGCCATGTCAATAGTTTCTGATTGTTATGATGAACTGGCATCGCAGTATCAGGCGATAATTCTTGAGGGTGCAGGGTCTCCTGGTGAAGTTAATTTAAAAAGTCACGATATCGTTAATATGCGCATGGCTCGTCATGCCGAATCGCCTGTTATTTTGGTGGGAGATATTGACAGGGGTGGAGTCTATGCGTCATTTATTGGACATATGGAGGTCTTAAATCAGTGGGAGAGGAGACTTGTAGCAGGATTTCTTGTGAATCGTTTCCGTGGGAAACAGGCACTTCTTCAGAGTGTACATGATTATGTAAAAAGTCATACGGGAAAAGAGGTTATTGGTGTCATACCCTATCTTTTGAATCATGGTATTCCCGAAGAAGACTCAGTTTCCTTTAAGAACGGTCTTTTCGAAGGTCTGAAACCAGACATTGACCACGTTGAAATTGTTGTTGTGAATTTACCCCATATCTCAAACTTTACAGATTTTGAAGCTTTTATAAAGGAACCTGATGTGTATCTTCGCATTGTTTCAACACCTGATAAACTCGGAAATCCAGATGTCATAATCATTCCTGGATCCAAAAATGTGATTGGGGATCTTAACTTTATGCAATCCACAGGGATGCATGCTGCGATACAGGAGCAAGCAGAGGCTGGTTGTGAGATAGTCGGAATCTGCGGTGGATATATGATGCTGGGTACATTGATAGAGGATCCGCACGGAATAGAGTCAGATCACAAAACAATGGCGGGTTTGTCATTAATTAAGGTAAAAACAGTACTTGATCAGGATAAGACGCTCACCAGAAAAAATGGCATCCACGTCCCTTCCGGTCAACCAGTTGTGGGCTATGAAATTCATCATGGGCTGACCAGTAGTACTGAAGACGCACTTTTTTCCTACGATGATGGATCATCCTGTGGAATAACTGCTTCCTGCAAAAATATCTGGGGATGCTACCTGCATGGTATTTTTGATTCCGATCTTTTCCGACGCTGGTTCATAGACTCAGCCCGAAGACGAAAGAATTATCCCGATTACACAGGAGCTTTATACAGTTATAATCTCGAACCTGCTTTTGACCGTCTTGCTGATGCTGTACGAGAGGGGATGGATATGGACAAAGTATATCAACTCCTTGGACTGTAGCTAAGGTATGTATCTTTTCGAATTTCAGATATCTGTTGCAGTTCTTCTTGATCTTCTTTTTGGTGATCCCCGATATTTGCCTCATCCAGTTAAAATGATAGGTTATCTTTGTATTCACAGTGAGAAGGTCTTTCGAAAAATTACGGCAACAGATGCCATGGCTGGTGTGCTTTCATTTACTACAGTCCTTTGCATCACCATTGCGGGAACTGCATTACTTTTGGTGTGTTTAAATTTGTACTCCCCTTTAATGGCACAGATCGCTGCGATTCTTTTTTTATATACAAGTATTGCTGCGAAAGATTTAGTCGTACATAGTCGCCGGGTGTATTCTGCTTTTCAGAATTCAGACAATCTTGATACAGCACGAAACGCAGTTGCACAAATTGTTGGACGAGATACCAGAGAGCTTGATAAAAAAGGAATTATTAGAGCATGTATAGAAACAGTTGCTGAAAATATGGTTGATGGGGTGACAGCACCCCTGTTTTTTGCGGTTTTTTTCTCACTTTTCACCATATTCTCAGCTACGAACCCTCTTTTTCCTGCGGCTATTGCTGCAATGGGATACAAGGCAGTAAATACAATGGACTCTATGTTTGGATATAAAAATGAAGAGTATCTCCACTTTGGTAGAGCAGCAGCAAAATTTGATGACTTTGTGAACTTTATTCCGGCACGCATAAGTGCACTAATGATAGTCCCTGCAGCCTTCGTACTTGGGGGAAACTGGAGAAATTCTTTTATGATCGTTAAACGTGACAGATTGGCCCATGCAAGTCCAAATGCTGCACACTCGGAAGCAGCATTTGCAGGAGCGCTTGATGTGGAGCTTGGTGGTGTAGCTGTGTATTCAGGAAATGAGATACAAAAACCTACCCTTGGAGATAATATCCGTCCCGTGAAAGAGTCCGATATACTCCTTGCCAATCGTTTAATGTTACTTGGTTCATTGTTTTTCCTGATTTTGCTCCTCACCGCAAGATTTATTATCTTACAAATCGTAAAATGATGAAATTTTCTTCCGCATTTCTCATAGGTGGCACTTCATCCGGTTCAGGGAAAACCACGTTAACCCTTGGAATTATGGCTGCCTTAAAAACCAGGGGGCTCACGGTTCAACCTTTTAAGTGTGGGCCGGATTTTATTGATCCCAGCCTGCATAAGATGGTAACGGGTGTGAATTCACCAAATCTTGATCTTAGAATGTGCGGAAGTGCATTTTGCCGTACTCGCTTTAACGAAGGTACTGCCGGGAAAAATGTCACTGTTGTGGAAGGGGTGATGGGGCTTTTTGATGGGGGCATTGCAAGTTCGGCGGCCTTGGCCACTGAGCTGAATTTACCTGTAATATTAGTTGTCGATGCTCGTTCTGCCGCTGAAAGCGTTGCTGCTGTAGTAAAAGGTTTTGAAGTCTATGCAGACGATGTTGAAATTGCCGGAGTCATATTTAATCGTGTTGGCTCCATACGGCATCGCGAATTGATAGAAGGTGCAATGCTAGACGCTTGTGCTTGTTCAATTCTTGGATTCTTTCCTCGTGACATACGTTTTGAGATTCCTGATCGTCATCTTGGATTGCATATGGGTGAGGAAAACCCTCTGGATGAAAAGCAGTTGACTCAGCTCGTTGCCGCCGTTGAGATGCATTTGGATCTTGACAAGCTCCTGAATATTTCTCGTCACCCAGCTACGATATCTACAAATACGAAGCTGCCTCCATCTTTCAAGGGGGAAAAAGTCAGGCTCGCTGTTGCAAGAGATAAAGCTTTCTGCTTTTATTATGAAGATAATTTTAGATTTCTTGAACAGGCTGGCGCCGAGATTGCTTTTTTCAGCCCATTAAAGGATAAGTCATTACCCAAAAGGTGTAAGGGAATTTATCTTGGGGGAGGCTACCCGGAACTCCATGCCCGGGAATTAAGTGCGAATAAATCAATGCTGGCAGCAGTGCATGAGTTCGGTGAGTCAGGTGGTTTTATCTATGGGGAATGCGGAGGTTTTATGTACCTATGCGAACAGATACTAACCATCAGCAAGGAGTCTTACACAATGTCCGGAATTTTCCCCTTTACAGCTCGAATGAAACCACGCCTGTCACGCCTTGGTTACAGAAATCCCCTAATTGTTCAGTCATGTTTTTTTGGCGAGATACATCAGGATCTCCATGGGCATGAATTTCATTATTCCGAACTAATAGATCCTGAAATGAGTATAGAGACTGCCTATAAACTGCCATCTGATGGTCAGGAAGGCTATATACATAAAAATGTACTTGGCGGGTATATCCACCTCCATTTTGCAAGAAGCCGTAATAATATTAAAACTTTTATTGCCAAGCTAAACAATTCAAGCCTGGAAACATAAAAAAATGCATAGAATAACTCAAATAGAACCAGTGAACATTGAGGCTGAAAGTTTCCGTATCATAGAAGCGGAATTTGAAAAGCATACGGGACTTTCTAAACAGGACATTGCCCCTGCAGAGTTTGCAATCATGCGTCGCGTGATCCATGCCACAGGAGATTTTTCTTTTGCAAAACTGCTCCATTTCCATCCTGATGCAATACAAACAGGAATTGATGCCATACGTGCAGGTAAAAATATTCTAACGGATGTAAATATGGCTGCAGCTGGAATCAGTCGCAACCTGCTTTCTCCCAATGGCGGGAAAGTTATATGTAAAGTGGCCGATCCTGAAATTGCAAAGATTGCCAAAACCAGGGAACTCACCCGTTCACAAACCGCAATAGAAGTGGGAATGCGTGAAAATGTTGGTATTGTAGCCATTGGCAACGCACCCACCGCTTTGATAACAGTGATGAATCTTATTGCATCGGGTCAGATTAAACCAGATTTGATAGTTGGGGTACCTGTTGGTTTTGTAAATGCTGAAGAATCAAAGGAAATACTTTTGGAACAAACATACCCTTATATTGCCTGTTCTGGCAGAAAAGGTGGAACAACAGTTTCTGTTGCCATAGTTAATGCTTTACTGCGTCTGTTGTAAAACTGCTCTATTGATGGACTCGTAAAAAAACTTTCATCTTCACTGTTACGGCACAGTCCCAATCTGTTCCCTGGTACGCAGTAAGGATGAAAATTTTCTATTCCTCGAACATGGAGGTTTTCCTGTTTCCGAGCTTTTTGCGGTGCCACGTTGATTTTCAAACCACTTTTCTGTCCAGTAAAGAGTTTTTAGTCGGCAGTTTTTTTTGTCGTCAAAACTTTGCACTTGGCAGCCCCTTCATGAAACAGTATTTCCACCTGGTCATCTCTTTGCAACTGCCTGCTTTTTCGAATAATTGTCTTTTCCCCATTGTTGGGATTTATCTTACTCGTTATTGAATATCCCCTGGCCATTGTTCGAAGAGGACTCACACTATCAAGCAGTGCCGCTTGTCGATCAAGGGAAATCTCTTTATCAACAAAACATTTATTAAAAAGATAGCCTAGTTTTTCGATGGCGAATTTGAGTCGTTGTTCCTGTATTTGGAGCTTTGCAACAGGGGAATTATTCTGCAGTCTGGCAGACAAGTCTTTACAATGAACAGCACTCCTGGCTATTCTTTTTTCCATTACCGTATACAGTTTTAATGCTGTATGATCCAGCCGCAGAGAACTGTTGGTGAAAAGAAAGTCCATATCACCGAGTAATCTGCTGTTTTGGTCAACATGGTATTGTCGGGAATCTATTATGGAGTGTATTCTATTGGTGAGAATTGTTTGGAATCGATTGATTTTCAGTAACAGTTCCTTGCCATTGGGAATGATGATTTCTGCTGCAGCAGTGGGAGTGGGTGCTCTTAAATCGGCGCAAAAATCACTTATACTAAAATCAACATCGTGACCAATTGCTGAAACAATTGGAATTTTTGATCTGGCAATGGCTCTTGCCACAATCTCTTCATTAAAGGCCCACAAATCTTCAAGAGACCCGCCGCCCCGGCAGAGGATAATCGTATCGGTATCAGGGAACGTTCGATTTGTACTGGCAATGGCAGCAGCAATCTCAGCTGCTGCACTATCTCCCTGTACTCGAACAGGAAAAATTGTAATATTTGTCGGAAAGGATTTTTTACGCCAGATATTTAAAAAATCATGGACGGCTGCACCGCTTGGTGATGTAATTAAGACTGTGTTTTTGGGAAATGGAGTAAGTTCCTGTTTTCGTTCCCGGTCAAACAAGCCTTCGGAGCCCAGTTGATTTTTTAATTTTTCAAAGCGTTGCTGTAACAGGCCGCTTCCCTGAAAATTTATACTGTCAACAATGATCTGATAATCACCACGCGGCTCATAAATTGATATGCGCCCGTGGCAGATAACCTGTTGGCCATCATTTATGGCTTTTTCAAGATATCTTGCCTGTCCTTTAAACAGAACACCTTTTAATTGCGCACCAGTATCTTTCAGGGTGAAATAGGCGTGTCCGGAGAAAGGTATTTTAAGGTTGGAGATTTCGCCCTGAACACTGATAAATCGATACCTCCCTTCGACAAGGTTCTTCAATTCTCTGGTCAATGAGCTGACTGAATAAACAGTGGTATCGTTACCTGGAATCATGGTGAAAATCCTGCAACAGGGAATATAATGAAAAAGAGCTGGAAAGAGCTTTGATAATAGACATGGTCGATTGGATAGGGTAGATTACAGTGTTTTTATAAATGATTTAGCAGAGAGATAAAATCTGCGGATACGAATATGTGGTATTGGTATAAGTTTTTCGAAAAAAGTAAAGAGAAAAAGCAGGAGATCCAATGAGTGAACAGAGTGCCTTTGATCCAAGTCAGATTGCAGAGAATGCCTATATAGAGCCCAGTGGCGTACTGGATCAACTCAACCTTCCACCTGGTTTTGTTAAATTTGTACGTAAAAATAAAAGAATCCTGCAAATCACAGGAAGCCTGATAGTTGTTGTTGTTGTGACTGGTTCACTTTACAAATCCTATCACACTAAACGCATTGAGGATAGCACAAGCAGTCTTTCTATCTCCATGGATGCCACCGGCGAATCAAAAGGGAAGGCACTGCAACAGGTGATTGACGATTATCCCGGAACACCCGCAGCACTTTGGGCAAATGTAGAGCTTGGGCACATGGCAATGAAAGAGGGCGTTTACAAAAAGGCTCTGGAACATTACACAAAGGTTCAGGGAGAAATCTCAAAATCCAATCCCATGTATGGATTGCTTACCTTTGGTATCGCTCAGGCTGAAGAAGCTGATAAGAATTATGCTGATGCTTCCATGACATATTCAGCCCTTAAGGACATAGATGGATATAAAGATGAAGGTTTTCTGGGAATGGCTAGAGTGCTTGAAGCCCAGGGACAAAACCAAAAGGCGCTTGCTGCCTATGAAGAGTATCTTGGAAGTTTTCTTGGAGAAAAACGGAATGAACGATTAACCCGAATGATTCAGGAAAAGATAACCAGACTTCGCGTTCAGAAATGAAAGTAGTTTCAACTGCCGTTGATATTCAGGCACTATCCCTTACATACCGCAGGAAAGGCTTGAGGGTAGGATTGGTTCCAACCATGGGTTGGTTTCATGAAGGGCACCTTGCTTTAATGAAAGAAGCTCGGAAAAGAGTCGACAAGGTTATTGTCAGCCTGTTTGTCAATCCCCTGCAATTTGGGCCCAATGAAGATCTGGACAGTTATCCCCATGACCTGGATCGGGATTGTGTGTTAGCCGAAGGGGTTGGTGTTGATTTACTCTATGCACCCGATACAAAGCTGATGTATCCCAATGGATTCTCAACCAATGTCCATGTACGGGGGCTTACATCCGGCTTATGCGGTGGTGACAGACCGGGCCACTTTGATGGTGTAACAACTGTTGTCAGTAAATTATTTAACCAAACCTTACCCCATGTCGCTGTCTTTGGCGAAAAGGACTTCCAGCAATTAGCGGTAATCAGACGACTTGTGCAGGATCTTGATTTTCCTATTGAAATAATTGGGCACCCCATAGTTCGTGAAAAGAATGGACTTGCCATGAGTTCCCGTAATAGTTATCTCAAAGCTGATGAGATGGCAGCAGCTCTTTCATTGTCCCAGGGAATTAAACAAGCCCAAAAACTCGCTCGGAATAAGCAGGAAGTTTCCGTACAGGAGATACGAGATGCAGTTGCGCATGAGATCCTGAAACACAGGGAATGTGGTATCGATTATATCGAGGTGGTTGATAAAACCAGCCTGCAACCCTGTTCTGTTGTCAATTCCCAATCCATACTGCTCTTAGCGGTCAAAATTAACAGTCGTATACGATTATTAGATAATTCTCAAATAATAGGTAGTTGAAATGCAGCGCCAAATGCTCAAGGCCAAATTACATAAGGCCACAATCACAGAGGCTGATCTTAATTATGAGGGAAGCCTTACCATTGATAAGAAACTGCTCGATGCCGTTGGTATTCTCCCGTTTGAACGCGTAAAGGTCTACAATATAAATAATGGTGAACGCTTTGACACCTATGCAATAGAAGGGAAATCCGGTTCCGGTATCATAGGCCTCAATGGTGCCGCTGCTCGAAAAGGTATGATTGGCGACCGTATCATTATCGTAACATTTGGTTTTTATGCGCCTGTTGATCTTGAAAAGTATCATCCCAATATAGCCCTGCTTGATGAGAACAATAGAATAAAAGAAATGCTCACAAAATAAATCTCGAAGGAGTCCTGATATGCCCGGATTTGAAGTCTTTGGTGATGAAGAAAGGAAAGAAATTAATGACGTCCTTGAAACAGGTATTCTGTTCCGCTATGAATTTGGTGATCAGCGGAATAATGTATTCAAAGTTCTTGAGTTTGAAAAAAACTTTGCAAATTATTGCGGTGCAAAATGTGCTCAGGCCGTAACATCCGGTACTGCAGCGTTAAAGGTTGCCATGGCTGCCATGGGCATTGGCCCAGGGGATGAAGTAATTACCCAGGGGTTTACATTTGTTGCGACCTGGGAGGCTATTCTCGATATTGGTGCCATTCCGGTCTTTACTGAAGTAGATGAGACCTTGAATATGGATCCCGCAGATCTGAAAAAGAAGATCACCGACAAGACACGCTGCATCATTCCTGTTCATATGCTTGGCGCCATGGCTCGCATAGAAGAAATTGTTGCAATCGCTGCTGAGTATAATATTCCAGTACTTGAAGATACTGCTCAGGCTGCAGGTGGCCGCATAAGAGGGAAGCATCTAGGAACCTTTGGCGATTGCGGTACATTCTCTTTTGATTCTGTGAAAACAATGACCACAGGGGAAGGAGGGATGATTATCACCAATGATGAAAAAATGTGGCAAAATATGTCTGAGTATCACGATCATGGGCATGATCATGCAGTAAACCCGGGCGGACGAGGTGGAGAAGGGCGAAGCTTTATAGGGTTTAACTATAGAATGATGGAGCTTCAGGGTGCCATGGGGATTGCACAACTTGCAAAGCTCGATTCCATGATAAGGGCTCAGAAAGCACACAAGAAAAAACTGAGGGAAGCAGCTTCTGCAATACCCGGTGTTACATTCAGAAGCCTGGTTGACGAAGAAGGGGATACTGCCACTTTTTTTGCATTTATAATGAAAAACAGTGAGCAGTGTCAGGCAGTGAATGATATTCTTGGTGATGCAGGAGTGGGAGCCATAAATTTCAGTGAAAACAGTTGGCACTTTTATCCAAGTTGGGAGCATCTTATCAATGGTTCCACATTAACTTCTTCAGGCTATCCCTTCGCGGAACCCGGGGGGAAACGCAGGGTTATTTATGACCCTGATGTGCTGCCGCAATCAGCAGATATTATGTCAAGAACCCTTGTATATCCCGTTTCCATAAAGATGAGCGATGAACAGCTGGAAAAAATGTGTCAGGCATTACAAAAAGCTGCCGCACAACTGGTATAAAAAACGTAGTATGTATTGCTAACGCAGATAAACTGCAAGTAAGGAGCCGTTCGGAAATAACTTGAACATCTCGTATCTCATCTTCAGGTCATCTTTGTTCGATCTTCAATCACATTCAGATGCGAGGCGCATATTTTTTGTTTGATTTTGGCGTACTAAGGTACGTCGTAATTAAACAAAAAGTGCAGTAATGAAGCAGGTGAAGAGTTTTTACGACGCCATCAATCATAACGGTTTGATAGTATTTACTCTCACATATTCTTGTTTTTTTATTGCAGGAATTATGGAGTAAGGCACAAAAAAAAAGGCCGATGGAGAAAACTCCGAGGCCTTTTTTTGGGTATTCTAATTTTACAATTTACTGTTTATAGAACTTATGCCTGCCGTATTGGTCTACAAATGTATATTCCGACGCCCAGTACGGTTCGATATTATCTAAATGGTAGTAGGTCGCGCCGGCAGTGAAATCTGCAGTATTAAGCGCGATATAAACTGATTTCATGCATTCAAAGAATGCCTGGGGATCTTCAGGGATATAGGAGCTTTTTTGATCAATCCAGCTGAACTGCGCTGGTTGTGTGACAACGTTCTTGATGCTGAGTTCTCTTTTTGCTGCACGATTGAGGGTGACATGAGCAACTGCTACCTGACCAATTTCCGGCTCTGACCGAGCTTCATGGTAAACGTTCAAGGTTAACCAGAGTAGTCCTTCTAGAAATGTCATATTGTTGTTCTCCGCTTTTCAGTTCTTCCCACTTTTTGCTGATAATCAGTATCAAAAGTGTATATAAAGAAGATACATCACCACTTTGCGTTATCTGAAGTCACCTTTATGTCACAAAATGTATCTATAGTCAAGGAAAAACGTAAAGTTGTTTTGGACGAAGTTTTTATAAAAGAGTTTAAAATATTGGTATAATAGGAACTATTCTTTGAAAATGAAAAACGCACGCCAATACAGGTGGATAGTTGGTTAAGATATCGTTTCGTAGAAAAATAATGTTACATTCTTAGTGGTTTATTCCATAATTCCAGCAATAAAAAACAGGTAGTGTAGACTCGGAGAATAGAGGAGATTGCTATATTATCCAAATATTACGAATGCAACTGATAACGAATGAAGAGAGACCTTCTTACGCGGATAAACCGCAAGTAAGTGCCTCGAAGGTCTCTCTTCGTTCGCGATCTGTTGCTTATGCTAATAATTTGAGTTTGAAACACTTTTGATTTTCTCGGAGTTTTCGCTACCTGTTTTTTATTACAGTTTTTCAGGAGTAAGTAAACACTTGCTTGCAGTTTACCCGCATGAGTACATTACAATGGAACAGACCATACAAGATGGAGCGTTTTGGCTATGGAGTGTACTGCTCTTTACGTCATGATAATAATTGGTGCACACCAGGATAGGTGATTGGGTAAGTATTTTCTTGTGTAACAATCTCATAAAAAGTAATTTCATATGGAATTTTCATCGGGCATACAAGTGTAATAAAAATTAGCAGGAAACAATATGGCAGAGTTAATCAGTAGATCAGAAATGAAACGTATCTATAAGCAAGTGGAAGAATTGGCTCGAGAAGTGGCTGATCTTTCAGATAAGGAATTGAAAAAATTTCCTGGTGGTGCAGTTGTTCATGAAGAAATTCTTGCAACTCGCGGGCTCAAAGGTGGCTCCAGGAATCGTCAGATAAAATATCTGGCTAAGGTCTTGCGCCAAGGCCCTCTTGATGAGATGTATCTTTTTATTAGTAATAAAAAAGGTTCAAAGTTGCAGGAAAAGAAACAGTTTCATTATGCAGAACGGATGCGTGACACTCTTATTAATGAGGCTATGGAAGTGAGTCAGGAATGTCAATCCATGCAGGTTCCATTTGAACCCACATGGAAGAGTGATATAATTGACGAGATTATAGAAAATTATCCGAATCTTAAAGAAAAAGAATTACGTTCAGTTATCCACCAGTATATCACGACCCACAATAAATTTCATTATCGTGAACTTTTCAGGATAATGAAAGCGGCTGTTGATCAGAAAGATCGTTTGCAAAAGGGTTCACAGGGCTAGAGTTTGTCCAGGAGTGCCCTTTTGCCCAAACTCTTCAGAATTGATAAAAAATAATGCTCGCAATATCTCCTATATGGCAGTGCTTTTTTTTTAAAATTCTTCGATTTTGACAAAAATGCCTATTCTCGGACAAGCTCTTATCATTTAAGAACAACTGACCGTATACACGTGGATAGGTGTGCTGTTTGTCGATTTTTATAAATTATTTGAAACCATATACCCCTGGTAGCAGTACAATAGAAATGAGAACTGCCAGCTGAATAAGAATAAAGGGCATAACCCCTTTGTAGATATCTGTTGTCCGTATTTCAGGCGGACAAACACCCTTTAAGTAGAATAAAGAAAATCCAAACGGGGGCGTTAAAAAAGATGTTTGTAGATTCATGGCAATTAGGATTGCAAACCACATGGGGTTAATACCAATGTTTTCGGCAATGGGGAGCAGTATCGGTACAACGATATAGGAAATTTCAATAAAATCGATAAAAAAGCCAAGAAGCATAATAGCAAGCATTGAAAGGATTAAAAAACCCCATTTTTCGCCTGGCAAAGCCATCATGAAACTCTCCACGATGGTATCGGCTCCTGTATAGACAAAGACCATGGAAAAGGCTGTTGCACCAATAAGAATTGCAAAAACCATTGCTGTGATCTTAACAGTTTCCTGACATGACCCCAGAATGATGTTCCAGTTTAACTTTCTATACATACCGGCAAGAACCATTGCGCCAAGGGCACCCACCGAAGCAGATTCCGTTGGGGTTGCAATACCAGCAAAAATAGAGCCAAGAACCATGATGATAAGTGCCATCGGGGGGATAATTGCAAAGAGGGCATTTAAAATCATTCCTTTTTTCTCACTTTCTGCAACGGTGACAACGGGAGCATTTTCAGGAATTAAAAAGGAACTAATTAAAATATACAGAATGTAACAACCGACAAGGACAAGGCCAGGCATCAGGGCTGCCTTAAAAAGATCCCCCACAGGGAGTTGAAAAACATCTCCAAGAATAATGAGGACAATTGATGGCGGAATAATCTGTCCAAGTGTTCCAGCCGCACAAATGGTGCCGGTGGCAAGTTTTTTTGAGTAGTTGTATTTTAGCATTACCGGAAGAGAAATCACGCCCATCGCCACAACAGACGCTCCAACTACACCAGTTGATGCAGCAAGTAGTGTGCCGACAAGCATGGTACTGATCGCAACACCACCACGAACTTTACCAAATAAAAGTCCCATGGATTCGAGTAAACGTTCAGCGAGACCTGATTTTTGAAGGACAATCCCCATGAGAATAAAAAGTGGTACTGCCATGAGGATGGTGTTGTTCATGATGGAGTAAATACGAAAGGGCATCATGGAAAACATGAGGAAAAATTCTTCAGATATTCCTGCAAGACTTGGATCCGGCAAAAGTTCTATAACGGCAGCAATGGCACCAAATAACATGGCAACAGCGCCAAAGCTGAATGCAACAGGATAGCCGACAACCAGCAGAAGAAGGGCTGCAAAAAACATGATAATACCGGTCATCGGGGAGTCTCCTTATATAAACGGATATTTTGGAGGATATATCCAACAGCGCTAAAGGATAAAAACATAAATGAGAGGGGGATCATGCCTTTAATGAGCCAGCGATAATAGAGGCCACCTGGATCTTCTGATATTTCCTGTGTAATATAGGCATCTTTTACAAATTCAAAGGAACCAGTAAGGATGAGCAATGCGAAGGGCAGTAAAAAAAACAGTGTTCCTAAAATATTAATAACGGCTTTTTTACGTACGGAAAAATTATCAAAAAGGAAATCAACACGAACATGCCCCTCTTCCTTTAAAGCAATACCAATGCCAAACAGGAAGACAATGGCAAAGAGGTGCCACTCCATCTCCTGCATTCCTACGGATGAATTATGAAAAAGGTATCGCATCATCACGTCGTAGGAGACGTTCAGCACCATAAGGAAAAGAAGGAAAGAGATTATTTTCCCCACAATATCCACTGTTTTTGATATGAATTGTTCTGCTGTATACATTGTTGTTGGAGTTGTATTGTTTTTTTTGTAACTGCTCACAGGGCACCGCATCTATTCGCAGTCACGCTGACTTACGTAGGACTTATACGCTGCGCCAGCCTGCCTGCGAATAGATGCGGTGCCCTGTGAGCAGTTACAAAAAAAACAATACAACTCCAACAACAATGTATACAGCAGGACAATTCATATCAAAAACAGT
>CAMZLK010000055.1 GCA_947311475.1 uncultured Desulfocapsa sp. | reverse complement strand
TTTCATATTAAAAAACTTTGACATTTTTACAACGCCATCAACTTTGATAAAATCGTAAAAAGGTCAATTGAGAGATGGCTAAGTAAAAACTCTTCATCTGTTTCGTTGCTACATTTTTTGTTTAATTTCAACGTACCTTAGTACGCCGAAATCAAACAAAAAATACGCGCCTCGCATCTGAAGTTTTTTACTTAGCCATCTCTCAATTGACCTTTTTACGATTTTATCAAAGTTGATGGCGTTGTAAAAATGTCAAAGTTTTTTAATATGAAATGATTTGGGTCTGGTTAATGAATCAAACCCCATAACAGAGAGTGTACAGCCATGGCCTGAATTCTTGATCCCTGTCCAGGCAAGTTCGGGGTCAAGATAATCACAGCGATTGATGAAAAAAGTGCCAGTCTCCACTTGCTGGCCAAGATTTACTCCCTTGTCAATATCGCTTGTGAAAATGGAAGCTGTAAGACCGTATTCGCTGTCATTCATAAGCTTTATTGCTTCCTCATCGGAGCTTACTTTTTGAATGCCAACAACTGGACCAAAACTTTCCTCTGTCATTACCCTCATGCCATGATCAACATTACTTAAGACTTGTGGCGGAAGATATGCGCTTCCTGGTTCATCTTTTGGGAAATCATTCTCTGCGATATGGGGAACTGCCCCCTGACTTATTGCTTCTTTAATCTGATCTCTTACAAAATCAGCAGCCTTTGCGCGAACAACGGGCCCGAGTGTGGTTTCTTTTTCATCGGAGCGTCCCAGCTTAAGAGCTTTAACCCAATCAACCGCTCGTGCGATAAACTCATCATGAATTGACTCGTGTACATAAACACGTTCAATTCCACAACAGGATTGGCCGGAGTTATAGAAGGCACCATCCATGGTAGTGTCAACAGCATGGGAAAGATCAGCATCCGCCCTCACATAGGCAGGGTCTTTACCGCCAAGTTCAAGGCCTATTCCGATAAAACGTCCGGCTGCGGCTTTTTCAACCATTGCACCACCAGGAACAGAGCCAGTAAAGGCAATATAATTTACGCGCTCATCTTTAATTACCGATTCGGTATCTGCGTGGCACAAATGAAGATACTGGAATACCCCTTCAGGTATACCACCTTCAATAAAGGCCTGGTGGAGACGCTCTGCACACAAAGGCGTTTGTGCAGAATGTTTAAGAACCACACTATTACCGGCAAGAATTGCGGGCATGATGGCATTGATAGCAGTTAAATATGGATAGTTCCATGGGGCAACCACAAAAACAACACCAATGGCTTCACGCTGAATCCAACGTTCAAAACCTTCTTTTTCCTCAAGCTTGATGGTGGCGAGTCCCTGGTCAGCAAGTTTTATCATGGCACGCGAACGCTCTTCCATTCCAGCCACTTCACCGGCAGCAGAACATATGGGACGGCCCATCTGCCAACAGATTTCTTCAGCTATTGCTTCTTTTTCTGCAACAAAAGCATCAACTGCTCTGGAACACAACTCTTTACGCTCTGAAAGGGGAGTGGCCTTCCAGCTTTCCTGAGCTTTTCGAGCAGTGCCAAGCACTTTATTTATCTCATCTTTAGATGCGTAATTCCTCCGCACATAAACGGAATTATCAATGGGACTGATAGTGTTAATACCTTGTGTCATTCTATGCCTCAAAAATTATTTGATGGATTCGTAGATAAGCGGAGACTTCGAAAACTCTTCATCTCCTTCGTTACTGCAATTTTATTATTTTTCAACGTACCTTGGTACGCTGAAAAATAATAGAATTCCGTGCCTCGGATATGAAGTTTTTTACAAATCCATCCTATTTTTAACCTTTTTACGCCTGTATCTTATTTGCTATATGATTTCAAAATACCGGCTGAGCTCCCAGTCAGTAATGTGTTTACGAAACTCTCTCTCTTCCCATTCCCGTGTAGCTGCAAAATGGTCTACAAATTCATCACCAAACAAGCCACGTGCAGCATCTGATTTTTTTAAAGCCTGGGCTGCATCCCATAGTGTTCGCGGGAGTGCCAGATGCTCAGGGTGCTTTTGCTCATACGAATTGCCTGTGATTTCATTTTCAGGTTCCCATTGCCCTTCAATGCCCACAAGGCCTGAACCGAGTGCAGCAGCAAGTGCAAGATAGGGATTTGCATCAGCAGAACCAAGCCTGTGTTCAACTCGTTGGGATTTGTCACTGCCTGGAATAATACGTAATGCAGTGGTTCGATTGTCTATTCCAAAGCTTGCATCCGTTGGAGCCCAGAAACCTGGAATCATACGTGAAAAACTATTTATTGTCGGTGCAATCATACATAAGATTTGTGGCATAAGCTTTTGTTGCCCGGCAACAAAATGGCGCTGTATTTTACTGATATTATTTATTTGTGATCTGTCATAAAAGGCTGAGCCAGAGCCATTGGCAGAGTCCTTTTTATGACGAAGGGAAATATGGATATGTCCGCTTTGTCCGGGATACTTATTGGACCATTTGGCCATGAAAGTGGCCATTAATCCGTTTTGCTGGGCAAGAACTTTCATAAATGTTTTAAATAAAGCACCTTTGTCAGCTGCATTTAATGCAGAATCTACAGTAATTGCAGTTTCAAGGACTCCAGGGCCTGTCTCAGTATGTAATCCTTCAAGGGGGATATCCATCTGCTGACTGAGTTCAAGAATTTGATGATGTAGATCGGCATGGGTGGAATTTCTTATCATGGAATATCCAAACCATCCGGGAGTCATTGGTTGAAGATCTTTATATTGTTTTTCCCGGATACTGTCCGGGGTCTCCTCAAACATAAAAAACTCATATTCCAGTGCAGCAAAGGCGTCAAACCCCATATCCGCAGCTTTAGCAATCACACGGCGTAAAGCGCCGCGTGGACAAACAGCCTCAGCCTGTTCTGAAAACTCGGCAATAAACAGCAGCATATTATCTTCAAGGGGAAGATCACGACAACTCTCAGGAATTATCCTAACAGGAGCATCAGGGTAGCCAGTATGCCAACCGGTATAACTAACATTATCATAAAGATGATCTTTGGAATCCCAGCCCAATACAACATCACAAAAGGAGAAGCCCTTATCCAATGATGAGAAGAATTTTTCACGACTCATATACTTGCCGCGCATGATACCATCATTATCGAAAAGCCCGACTTTGATATGGCTAAGGTTTCTTTCAGTAATTATTTTCTTAGCTTCATTGATGGTTGTTACATCTCTTGGGTTCATAATTGATTCCCTGTTTTAGGTTGTCCTTTCCTGTGGAATAATAATGCTCCTTTTAGTCACTTCAAAAGATGAATACAAGTCACAAATTAAGACGAATGAACCATTCATCAGGAAATTAAAGATTTTGTTTTGATTTTAAAAATTTTCAAAATCAAATTCAGAAACAGCAGTGCGACGAGCACGACCAGAATAATAAGCGTCGAATATGCTGCAGCCTGTGTCGTATTCCCTGCATCATCAAGCAACATTACAGAAACAGCTGCCAGATTGACTTTTGGTGAAACAAGGAAGATGACAGCTGCAAGGGTTACCATGGTTCGCATAAAGAAGAATACACCAACTGAGAGTATGGACGGTAATAAAATGGGCAGGGTTACACGTTTAATGGTTGTCAGCAAGCTTGCTCCCAGGCAGGCCGATGTTTCATCAAAGTTGCTGGATATTTGCTGAAGACTGGTACTTGCAGTTAAGAACCCCTGAGCATAGTAGTGATAAACGCTATTAATCGTGAGAATGAAAACTGTGCCATAGATAATATTTAGAGGATTGGAGGTATCGTTAAAGAAAAAGATATAGGCAAGCCCGAGAACCATACCGGGAATTGCTGCTGGTAAAATTGAGAAGAAATTCAGCAAATCAGTTATGATGTTTTTCGTTTTATTAACCACATAAGCACTGCCAAAGACTAATACCACACCAATAACCGCAGCCATAAGTGAAACGATAACACTTGTAAGAAGTGGGGCATATCCACCTTGCGAATCGAATTTGTAGTTATCCAGAGTAAACGACATGTTATATGGCCAGAGCTTTACAAAACTGGCATAAACAACAATTGCTGCAACCAGCAGTATCAGGCCACAAATAACAGTTGAATAAATGAACATACAGGAATCAAGCATCTTGTTTTTCACGGGAACAAGGGGGCTTACATTATCCGGGATAAAAGCAGCCTGTTTTCTCCCTGCAAAACGTTCTATTCCAAAAGCAACGACCACTGGGATGAGTAAAATGATGGCAATAACAGAACCAAGGTTAAAATTCATCTGCCCGGATACCTGATTATAAATTTCGGTGGCAAGAACTGAAAAGTTTCCACCAATGACCATTGGATTACCAAAATCAGTGATGGTTACGGTGAAAACGAGGAATATCGAACTGATTAGTCCAAATTTAATACTCGGAAGTGTCACATCGAAAAATATTTGACGCTTACTTGCGCCCAACATACGGGCTGCCTCATAAGGACGGGAATCAGCAACAGCAAAAGCGGCACTCAGTATCATGAATGCCTGTGGGAATGCATAAATAACATCAGCAATAACGACACCCCAAAGGCCATAAATCTCTATATCCAGTCCCAGCCAGCGATTAATAATACCATTGCGACCGAGCAGGAAAACAAGCCCTAGAGCTTGAAGCAGTGAAGGCGCAAACATGGGCAACATTGCCATTATGGAAAAGAACTGTTTGCCCGGCATCTGCGAACGCTGGATGGCGTATGCAAAAATAAAGCCCAGTATTACAGAAATAACTGTCACAATGACGGAAAGCCAGAGACTGTTTCCAACCACTATCCAGAAATGTGCCTCGACCATAGTGCTTGTGTAGTTGGCAAGCCCCCACATTCCATCTCCGACCTGAAAGCTTTTAAGAAAAACAATAAGGATCGGAAATACCAGGAAAAGCAGCAATGGGACAATAACCAATAAGCCTAACGTTGAAAGAAGCAACTTATCGGGATGAATACTAAATTTTCTTTTCGATAAACTAATTGCAGACATAGTGAAAACCTTTAGTTGATGGGCTCGTAAAAACTCTTCATCTTCTCCGTTACTGTAAATTTACAAGCTTTCAAAGTACCTGGTGCGCTGAAAAGATTATAAATTCTCGTGCATAAGAGATGAAGGGTTTTCCAGATCCATCCTGTTTTTGACCGTACTTACGACACCACCGAAGTTGAACGAGAAAAGGAAATAATGGTATCTACTGGGAATTGAATCCAAAGCTCATCACCAACTTTGAAATTTGTAAACCCGCGTCGTTCAATCAGAATTGAGTGACCACTCGCATCAGCCTGAATAAGACTGACGTTACCAAGGTTTTCTATCTTGGTAACTGTTCCATGATAGGTGTTTGAATCGTTATGTTTACCTGTATCGACGATTTTAATCGACTCCGGACGAATACCTATTGAACAATCTTTTTCATGCTCACCATTCACCTGAAGTTTATTGTTCCCATCCTTCTCAAGAAATGGATCCAGTACATTCATTGAACCCAGAAAATTAGCGACAAAAAATGTTTTCGGCTGATTATATAATTCTGAGGGAGTTCCGACTTGTTCGATTTTCCCATCTTTCATACAGACAATTCGGTGGGCCATGGTCATGGCTTCTTCCTGGTCATGGGTAACCATTATTGTTGGAATCCCCAAACTTTTCTGCACTTCGCAAATTTCAGTTCGTAAGGTTTTTCGCACTTTGGCATCAAGTGCTGATAAGGGCTCATCCAGCAATAATACCTTTGGGTCAACGGCTAAAGCTCTGGCAACGGCAACTCGTTGTTGCTGTCCACCGGAAAGTTTGTGGGGCAATTTTTCACTCTGATCGGTGAGACGTACTTGTTCCAGAAGCTCATTAACTCTTTTGTGAATTTGAGCTTTGGGAACCTTTCTGATGCTGAGTCCATACCCAACATTTTCAGCAATGGTCATATTCTGAAACAGTGAATAGGACTGAAATACAATACCAAAATTACGATGTTGAGCAGGCACTGAAATTAAATTTTCCCCACCTATATAGAGTTCACCCTGATCAGCGTCTTCCAGGCCTGCAATTAATCGTAACAAGGTCGTTTTGCCACAACCACTTGGACCAAGGATACAGACGAATTCATTTTTAGCTATATCCAGGCTGACATTATCAACGGCTGCGATTGCCCCATATGTTTTGGTAATGTTTTTTATCTGTAAGTACATAAGAGAGCCTCAGCGAATGGTCGGTAACTACCCAAATTTTAATTGAATAAATGAAGGGCGTCCCCGTATTTTCCTGACAAAACCACCGAAAGAATGGGTGGCTCCAGCAGGCTTAATAGAGACGCCCTGTGGAAAGCGGTACTGTTTTTTTGATCTACGCTATTGAATTACAAAAAAAAGTATAACTTATCGTTCCAGTTTCTCACGCCATGTTTTCAAGATACGGCTGCGGTTTTTTGCAGATTCAGCAAAATCCAGGTCAAAGAGAACTGTTGAAACATCGGCAGGTAATCCAGATGCCTGTGCTTCTGGTGAAGGTTCAATACCAGGGATAGTTATAATTGCTTTAAATTTCGCATAGAGTTTGGCTGCAGCTGGCGATAACGTCCAATCCAGGAATTTTTTGGCATCTGCTTTGTTTTTAGAGGATGCCATTAATGCACTTGCTTCCAGTTCAAAACCTGATCCTTCACTTGGAAGAACCATCTTAAGGGGATAACCTTCTTTAATTGACTTCATCGCGATAAATGCAAAAGAGGCACCCACACTGTACTCACCGGAACGTGTCAACTTACAGGGTTTTGATCCCGATTTGATGTACTGTCCCATGTTGGAATCAAGTGCCTCAAGATATTCCCATCCCTTCTCTTCTCCGCGAGACTGTAAGATTGAAGCAATTTGCAAATAGCCGGTACCCGATGAATTCGGGTTTGGCATGATGAGTTCGCCTTTGTACACGGGATTGAGCAGATCTTCCCAACTGGTTGGCATGGGCAATCCTTTCTTTGTCAAACGATCAGTATTAACACAAAATGCTGCCATATAGCCGGTAGCTGCAAACCATTTATTACCAGCATCCTTAAATTTACTGGCAAGCTTGTCACTGCCCTTTGCTTTATAAGGTTCAAGCATCTCCATTATCTGAGGATTGATCATATTGGTGGCAGCCCATCCCCAGATGACATCGTGTTTGGGATTGCTTTTTTCGGCGAGAATTCTTGCACCCAGATCACCAGTGGAGAGTCTAAGTACATTGATTTTAATATCAGGCAGATCTTTATTTGCCACTTTCAGGAAATCAGCTATTTCATCATCCTCAAGTGATGAATAAACTGTAATTTCACCGGCATTTGCCAGTGGGCCAAAGCCGACCATTACACCTAGAATCAGGACTAACAGGTGTTTTTTATATTCACTTATTTTACTCATGGTTTTGCTCCTTTTCTTTCTACGTGCACAAGTTCATAAATTCCATTTCTTTCTCAACACTACATCTGATAGCAATTGTGCTCTACTTGCTGCCATATCAGTCTTTCCGGTAATCACCTCCCATCAATCCTTTATCTGTCAATTAATTAATTACTGTTGATGGCGTTGTAAAAAAACTCCCCATCTACTTCGTTGCTGCATTGTAAATATTTGGATAGAATATTTACAATGCATTTTTTGTTTATCTTTGCGCGGCAAGAGGTAAAACCAGTTCATTAAGCCAGTTTCTAAACTCACACTCTTTTATGTCATCAGAAAGGACATCATCATCAATAACTAATTGCCAGCGCAAGTCTTTCCTGTCTGGTTCTTTGTAAAGAACCTTCATTTTGTCAACCAGGGTTTTTAATTCTTCGGGTTCTTTGAAGAATCCTAATTCAACCAGCTTTTTCCCTCTGGCAATGATCAGACAGGCCATTTCGTGAAGATTATATTCAGGGTGATATTGTACAGACCAGAAGGTGCCTTTTTTGTGCGTAACGGATAGTGCCTGGACAGATGTAAAATCATTTCCAGCAAGAATCACTGCTCCTTTTGGAATTTCAGTGACCATGTCATCATGACTGATGTATGCCTCAAAAACGGGGGGTTTCCCTTTGTATAAGGGATGTTTTTCACCTTCTCTTGTAAGTTTTATTTTTCTGGCTATGCCCATCTCCTTCCCTTTGGGGTTTGGTGCAACTTTACCACCGGCTGCCACCACAGAGATTTGAAGTCCCCAGCAGCTACCAAAACTTGGAATCCCAATTTCATAGCATCGTTTTGCAAGCCCAAGCTGTTTAGCAACACTTGGGTTTTTGTCATCAAAGATACAAAGATTGCAGCCGGTCCAGAGAATACCTGAATATTTTTCGAGATCTTTTTCCGTTGGCATTTGCACACCGGGATCGCTTGGCAGTAGAATGTCATACGTAGCTTCTGATACATTCCGCTGCAGCATATCACCATAGAGTTTCGAGGCCAGTTGCATCCCGGCAGCATTCAAATCATCCCGGCTTGCTTTGGCATACCCGTCAATGATAAGAAAAGACAAATTTGAGCTCATTTTTTTCTCCATCAACTATAAAAATTAAAAAAAACCTATATCTGATACGTTACGTGGCATTATAACGTACAACTGCAAGTAGAATAAACGAGGAAAGAAAGCACACCATGTATGGATTTCCAATTACTCTTTTACAATCTTTATTCCATTATTTAATGAATCTACCAGCTCCACAAGATTTGAATAATCTCTGCAAATGGCATCAGCACTTGTTTTGCTGCTGCCTCTGTCCGTCACGACAGTCGTATAGATTCCTTTGGCACCTAACCGCTGTGGTCCCTTAATATCTTTTGAATCCCTGTCTCCCACATGGACAATTTTTGTAATATCCACATTGAGTCCTTTGGCGGCAGTAGTAAAAGCTCTTGGATCAGGTTTTGAATATCCCATCTCATCGGAAAAGACAAAAACATCGAAATATTCCTCGAGACCATTGGCATGCAGAATTTTACGAAGCACAATACCGGAACTGAAAATTGTATCTGATATCACACCAAGTTTATATCTACCGTGAAGCTCTTTTATGGCATCTGTTATGCCGGGGGCCAGATCTGGCTGCACTTCAAGTTCCATTTCTTCATGGAGTTTTACAAGTTCGGCCATTTCCTCTTTTGGAAGTGTTCTATCGACTCCTTTCAAGACTATCTCAAGCCGCTCATCGACCTGCCAGGTCACATTATGGTCGTACCAGACTTTACGAAAAGCTGCATCGGTAGCAGCATAGGATGCATTAATCAATTCCCTGTCAATTGATTGATGCTTTTCCAGAAATTTGTGAACAAGGTTTCTTCTTGTTAAATATTTGGTCAACAAACCCTTTGCGATTCTTTTGGGTTCGTCAGAATCATCAACAATAATGGTGTCCCAAAGGTCAAAAGTGACAGCTTCTATACTCTCCTTCACATCTTACTCCTCCCCGGTTGGTGTATATATTTTTCCGGAATATTTACCACATTTATTTTGCCCAAACAATCAAGAACTTTGGCTGTTTGGGCGGTATGGGCGTCGAGAGACAACAAGGGAGCTAACGCAGGTAAACTGCAAGTAGTGCCTTGTTGCTATTCGTAACATTTGATATTGTTTCACTTTCATGTACTCTCGGAGTCTACGCTTACCTGTTTTTTATTGCTGGAATGATGGAGTAAGGCACTAAAAAGAAAAAAAAGGTTACCATGCAACTCATTCAAAATTCAATTTCCATGATGAATTGCTACTCAGATCAAGGAGTGGGCACGGTCAAAGTACTGTCCAATAGAGTCTAACTTATGGGCATCTGAGCCATAGACCAGTTCTATTTTATATTTTTTGCACCAGTACAACATGGCATTTGTCAGATAAGCATCCCCGCAGGTGGGTTGGGCGAGTCCGGCCATATTTAAATCCAGGGCATATCCTTTTGATTTAATCTTTTCCATTATGGGTTGATAAAACTCAGAGGTTTCAAAAATGTTGTTTATAGGAGGAAATTCAACAATAAATTTTCTAATAATCCCAAGATGAGCAATCCTGTGTGGTGGAAAAAAGGAAAAATCCTGATCTAATAATTGTTCGAGACAAGCCCAATATGCAAAATGAACCTCATCCACTGACCCGTAGAAGTTTATCAACTGTTCCTGAAATGATTGCGGGCTATAATCAAGGCAAATCAATTTAGTGTTAACAGCAAGAAAATGGATTGAAATAATCCACTCGTCGAGATCGTTCTGGAACCGTTTGACAAGGTCTTTCGTGAATGCATGATTATTTGATAAAAAATCAATTTCCAGAGCAGCAAAAAGAGTGATTTTATTACTATAGATTCGTTTCAACTCTTTAATAAAAGAGAAGTACTCAATTGTCCTCTCAAAAGTCATACCACATTCATCTTTGAATTGTGGATCAGCTAAACTCTCCTCAGGAAGCGGCGCGTGTTCTGTTAATGAGTAGTGAGTAAAACCAAGCTGTATAGCCTTTTCAATTCTATCAACAGTCCTGTCCAGACTTCCATGTGGACAAAACTCAGTGTGAGTATGCCCATCCCATTTAATCATCAGCTAGTACCTCTAAAAATAAAATATAATATATAATTATGAACATCTTATGTAGTCTTAAAGTAGCAGATTCCAGAATAATACCTTACAGGACATCTGTATAGATTTCTTTTAAACTATTGATTAAATTTATCAGAGATCGGTTTCGTCTCTTTCTGGCGAGGCCCCTTAAGCAAAAAATGGGTCAAAACTGCCAATAACGGCAGATATTGGCACCCAAAACATCATTTTCAATATTATCCACCATCGCAATTGACATATCCAACAAATAAGTCTATTCTCACACATGATGTAACAACAGGAGGATTACCACCATGGATAAAACTGATATTGCCATCATAAAAGAGTTGCAAGACGGACGTATATCGTTCAATAAAATCGCAAGTACTCTTGGACTTGCTGAGGGAACTGTTCGTTCTCGAGTCAAACGGCTTCGTAAAGATGGTCAGCTCGATATAACCGCCCTTGTCAACCCTGAGGCGTTACCTGACCATTCGGTTGTAATGATCGGTATATGCGTTAAAGATATGGATCTTGTAAAGAAGGGGAGCGAATTCAGCAAACTACGTGGTGTCATCTCAGTAGCCGTTGTAACGGGACGTTTCGATTTGATACTCACCGTAATGCTGACAAAAGATTTTGGGATTCTTGAATTTTACACTGAAGAGGCATCTAATATTGCTAATGTGCAATCGGTGGAAACATTTGTCGTTTATAAAAGCTTTAACATGAAAGTAACCTTGTCGGCATAAATATGCTCTGGAAACAAACAGGAGAATGGACCAATGAAGGAAATCAGTGAATTACGTTTACCTGAAGATCTTTTTTACAGCGATGATCACGAATGGGTACAAAAAACTGGCGATACTGTGAAAATCGGTATCAGTGATTATGCGCAGGATCAGATGGGGGATATCGTCTTTGTTGAAATGCCGGAAGTTGGCGACACATTTGTGAAAGGTGACGAATTTGGAACACTGGAATCAGTAAAGGCTGTTTCCGAGGCTTTCATTCCCATAAGTGGAGAAGTAATTGCCATAAATGAAGCACTTGAAGATGCTCCTGAGCTTGTAAATGAAGACCCGTATGCCAGCTGGATTATCGAAGTTAAACCAAGTGTTGAGGTGGAATTTGATGGTCTTTTGAGCCGAGACAAATATCTTGAACTTTTACAGGGCTAATCATGCGCTATCTACCACATACAGACCAGGAAATCCATGAGATGCTGGCAGTAACTGGACATGGAAGCCTTGAAGGTCTTTTTGCTCATATACCGGAGGAGTGCAGTTACCATGGAGACATTGATATCCCTGCGCCTTTGTCTGAATGGGCACTTTCTGAACATTTTCACGATATTGGCCGTAACAATTACACATCAGCAGCAAAATCTATTTTACTTGGTGCAGGGAATTATTCACATTATATACCTGCCATTGTTCCGAGCCTTATCGGTCGTTCAGAATTTCTCACCGCCTACACTCCCTATCAGCCTGAAATGTCTCAGGGAACATTGCAGGGGATTTTTGAATATCAAACCCTGACTGCACGTCTGCTTGGAATGGAGGTTGCGAATGCCTCAATGTATGATGGCGCTTCGGCATTGGCTGAAGCCCTTCTTATGGCATTACGAATTGCTCGGAAAAAGAATACAATTGCCATATCCTCAGCCATTCATCCCCATTACAGAGAAGTGGTATTCAGCTATCTACAGGCCGGTTCGTTTAAAATTATTGAACTTCCTGTAAGCCTTGATGGACGAACGGATCTTTCAGGCCTTGACGATATTGATGATCTTGCTGCAGTTGCCATACAATCCCCTAATTTTTTTGGTGTTATTGAAGATCTTGAAACTGGAAGTAACCTGATTCATTCTGCAGACGCTTTATTTGTAAGCTGTTTTTCAGAAGCATTTGCTTATGGTTTACTCCGCAGTCCCGGTGCAAGTGGTGCCGACATTGTTTGTGGTGAAGGCCAGAGTTTTGGAATGTCTCAATCCTTCGGCGGCCCCGGTCTTGGGATGTTTGCCTGTAGAACTAAACATCAACGCAACATTCCAGGCCGTGTTGTTGGAGAAACCGTGGATATGGATGGAAAACGAGGCTACGTATTAACTCTTTCCACCAGAGAACAGCATATCCGCCGTGAAAAAGCCACCTCAAATATCTGCTCAAACCAGGGCATCTGCGCCCTGACTGCTGCTGCTTATATGGCAAGCCTTGGAGCTACTGGAGTACGTCGTGTTGCTGCACTTAATTATGACAAGTCTGAATACCTTAAAGCCGGATTAATAAAAGCCGGAGCAAAACCACTATTTGACTCACCAACATTTAATGAATTTTCTCTTACATTTGCAAACAATTTTGAACCAGTCAGAAGACGGTTGCTCGAGAAAGGGATAATTGCAGGAATAGAACTTGGACGCTTTTATAAGAAATATAAGGACGCCTATCTGTTTTGCGTAACGGAAACTGCATCCAAGGCAGTTCTGGACACTGTAATTGAGGAGGTCAGCTCATGACGCATGGACCTGGAATCAGTGGATTGATTCTTGAAGAACCGCTGCTGTGGGAAAAAGGAAAGCAAGGTCGTACCGCATTTAGTATGCCTGACCAGGATGTACCGGAAGCCACAGCAAAACTCCCTCAGGAACTGCTGGGAAGTGGCCCTGAGTTCCCTGATTTAAGTGAAGTTGATGTGGTACGTCATTATACCCGACTCTCAGGATGGAATTTCGGAATCGATACCGGAATGTATCCTTTGGGATCCTGCACCATGAAGTACAATCCGAAAATTAATGAGAAGATGGCAGCTACCCATGGGATCGTCTCCTCACACCCGTTGCTTTCAGATGATTTATCACAGGGCAGCCTGCAAATCCTGTTTGAGTTGCAGACATTTCTTGCGCAAATAACAGGAATGGATGCTGTTTCTCTGCAACCCGCTGCGGGGGCGCAGGGAGAGATGGCTGGAATGCTTATTTTTGCAGCCTATTTTCGTAAAAAGGGAGAGAAACGAAACAAGATCCTCATCCCAGATACTGCCCATGGTACAAACCCTGCCAGTGCAGCCCTGTGCGGATTCAAACCTGTTCAGATAAAATCTGGAGATGATGGAACACTTGATGTTAATCTTGTTTCAGAACTTATGGATGAGGATACTGTGGGGATTATGTTGACCAACCCCAATACCCTGGGATTGTTTGAAGAATCAATCCGTGAAATTACTGCAATTGTCCATGCAAAAGGAGGGCTTGTCTACGGAGATGGGGCTAACATGAATGCTGTCATGGGCATGGTTGATTTTAAACGTTGCGGTGTTGACATAATGCACCTCAACCTGCACAAAACATTTTCCACACCTCATGGTGGTGGTGGACCGGGTGCCGGGCCCATCTGTGTTGTTTCTGAACTGGAAGATTTCTTACCCATTCCACGTGTTGTTAAACATGACGAATCGTATCAATTAAAATATGACTGCTTAGATTCCATTGGCAGACTCCATGCATTTTTCGGAAATTTTGCTGTTCTTGTAAGAGCCTATAGTTACATTCTTTCAATGGGAGCCCAAAACCTTAAAAAGACCAGCCAGCTTGCAGTGTTAAATGCCAATTACGTTAAAGAGTCACTGCGTGATGTCCTGCATCTTGCCTATGAAAAACCGTGCATGCATGAGTGTGTTTTTTCTGATCTTATGCAACGGGAATATAATATATCGACACTGGACATGGCCAAAAGGCTTATTGATCACGGATATCATCCACCAACCATTTATTTTCCATTGGTGGTTCCGGGTGCCATCATGATTGAGCCAACCGAAACAGAAAACAAAGAAGATATTGATCAGTTTATTGCAGTTTTTAAAGATGTTGTTCGAGAAGCAAAGGATAATGGAGAACGCCTGCGCCAGGCACCTACACGAACAAAAAGACGTCGCCTTGATGAGACAATGGCAGCCCGCAAACCTTGTCTTATTGGCTAAAACTTGAGGGAAATCGTGCAAATTGAACAGTTGGGAACAACTCCGTACCACCGGGCGTATGATTATCAGATGAAGTTACTGAAAAGACTGCACGAAGATGACAAAAAGGATGATGTGTGTTTGCTTCTTGAGCATCCAGCTGTTTTTACCCTTGGCCGAAATGCATCCCCTGAAAACATTCATGTTCCCAAGGCGTTTTTACACAAAAAAGGGATACATGTTATTCAGATTGAGAGGGGTGGTGAGGTTACCTATCATGGGCCTGGCCAGATTGTATGTTACCCCATTATAAATCTTCGGCGTAATAAATTACGCATTGTTGATTATGTACACACCCTTGAACAGATAATGCTTGAGGTTGTTCTTCATTTTGGGATTAAGGCAAAAAGAGACTGCAGGAACCCTGGTATTTGGGTTGGGGATTCAAAGCTTGGGAGTATTGGAATCGCTGTCAGGCACGGAATCAGCTATCATGGCCTTGCCCTGAATGTGAATCCTGATCTTAAACCATTTGACTGGGTAAGCCCCTGTGGTCTTGATGGCGTTACCATGACCTCAATGGAACAGGAACTGCAACAGGCATTAACTCTTAAAAAGGTCGAGTCAGTTATGATTGAACAGATTAACCGGCTTTTCAGGAGGACAATCAACTGATGCAATCCACTTCGTGCCAAGGTAGCTTGAAAAACACAAGCAGGGTTCATGTTGCCAAACCAAAATGGTTAAAACAGAAATTGCCCACAGGCTCCGGATATGAGGCAACCAGGCGTCTTGTAAAAAACAGCGGACTCCACACCGTCTGCCAGGAGGCACGGTGTCCTAATCAGTTTGAATGTTTCGGAAAAGGAACTGCAACATTTATGCTTATGGGAGAAAACTGTACACGAAACTGCAGGTTCTGTGCTGTAGCACATGCTGGCACCAAGCCCCTTGATCCTGATGAACCAGCCAAAATTGCAAAGGCCGTTCATGACATGAAACTCAATTATGCGGTTCTTACCTCTGTTACCAGGGACGATCTGGCAGATGGTGGGGCAGGTCATTTTGCCAGAACCATAGACGCCATTCGTGAAACTTGTTCAAAAACACTTATTGAGGTTCTTATCCCTGATCTCCAAGGTAACTTCGCTGCGTTGGAGCTATTATGCAGACACACTCCATCGGTACTGAATCACAATATGGAAACCACTGCCGCTTTGTATTCCAAAGTTAGACCACAGGCCTTTTACTGTAGGTCTCTTGAATTGCTTACAAACGTTAAAAAAAATAATCCGGATATTGTAACAAAATCCGGATTAATGCTTGGCCTTGGTGAATCTCTGGAAGAACTTAAGGCAACAATGTCCGATATTAAGAATACAGGTTGTGATCTGTTAACGCTTGGCCAATATTTGCAGCCAACAAAGGATAATTTAAAAGTTCAGAGATATGTCCCTCCCCATGAGTTTGAAAATATCAGGGAAACAGCTCTGGCGTTAGGCTTTTCAGGTGTTGCTGCAGGCCCGCATGTACGAAGTTCATATCAGGCAGGAGAGCTCTACAAGCTTGCAGTATAGTATGGATTTAAGAATATATGGTGGACTCGAAAAAACTCTTCATCTCCTTCGTTACTGCAAATTTACAAGCTCTTCAACGTACCTAAGTATGCTGAAAATATTATGAATTTCCGCGCCTTGGATATGAAGTTTTTTTACTTAGCCACCGGGACTTCAACCTCTTCACGAGTTTATCATGAGTGAAACAGTAAAAATTTTTGATATTGTTGTTGTGGGAGGTGGCCCGGGAGGTTACACCGCAGCTTTTCGAGCCGCTGATCTTGGCTTATCTGTCTGCCTTGTTGAGGAACGTGAACGTTTGGGGGGCGTCTGTTTAAATGAAGGTTGCATTCCTTCCAAAACACTCTTACACGGAACATCGCTCATTGAAAGCGTGTCACAATGCTCCAGTTATGGGGTTACATTTGGAGAACCGAAAATTGATATTTCTGTATTGCTTGCGAAAAAAGAAAGCGTAATCACCCAACTGACAGATGGACTGGATAGACTTGGAAAAGCCAGGAAAATCCAACGACTCACAGGAAGTGGCATTTTTAAAGATACATCAACTTTAATTGTTGCTGACGGTGATGGGAATAAAATTGAAGTGCAATTCAATAGCGCGATTATTGCCACAGGTTCCTCTCCATTTGTTCTTCCCGGCTTACCTGATGATCCACGTATATGGGATTCAAGCGATGCCCTTAACATAAAAAGCGTACCTGAGAAATTACTTATAATAGGTGGTGGTGTCATTGGAATGGAAATGGCTCAGGTGTACAGTGCCCTCGGCTCGGAAATCACCATAGTCGAAATGCTCGATCATATCATCCCCCCGGCTGATAAGGATCTGGTGCAGCCTTTATTTCTGAAACTTAAAAAGAAATATCAGATTTTCACAAAAACCAGAGTTACAGAAATTGTAGCTAACGTGGGTACACTGGTGGCAAATTTTGAGAGTACTAAAATAAAGGATTCCAAAACTTTTGATGCTGTTCTTGTTGCTGTTGGCAGACGCCCAAACAGTAAAGGGTTTGGCCTAGAAGAAATAGGTCTTGAAATGAACAAACAGGGATTTATTACAGTTGATGATAACCTGCAGACCTCGATCCCGAATTTTTACGCAGTGGGGGACGTGGTTGGCGAACCAATGCTCGCACATAAGGCTACCCATGAAGGAAAAGTTGCAGCAGAAAACATCGCAGGCAACAATGTTGGCTTTCATCCTGAGACTATCCCCTGCGTTGCCTATACGAACCCTGAAATTGCCTGGATGGGGCTCACGGAAAAAGAGGCCCGTAAGACTAACATTGATTATAGCAAGGGAAAATTTCTTTGGGGAGCAAGTGGCCGTGCACTGAGTGTCAATGCGGCAAACGGAGTCACTAAAGTTCTTTTTGATAAAAAAACAGGTAAAATCCTTGGAGCTGGCATTTGCGGTTCACATGCTGGTGAGCTGATCCACGAGGCAGTTCTTGCCCTTGAGCAGGGCGCCACAGCAGAAGAAATCAGCAACACCATCCATGCCCATCCGACCCTTTCCGAAACCTTTGCATTTGCAACTGAAATTGTTACCGGTACAATAACTGATGCTCTTCCACCAAAGAAGAGATAGTATTTCCAATACCTCCAGGAATCAAAATGACAACTCTCAACAGAACTATATTTTTTGAACAACACATTCAACTGGGCGCAAAAATTGTCGAATTTGGCGGATGGGAAATGCCGATCCAATACCCTGAAGGTATACTTAAGGAACACATGGCAACTCGTGAAGAAGCCGGAATTTTTGATGTGTCCCACATGGGAAGGTTATTTTTAAAAGGAACGGATGTCATCGCCTTTTTGCAGCATGCATTAACAAACAATGCTCAGGCACTTGCAGTGGGAGAGAGCCAGTACACCCTTATTCAAAATGAAAGCGGGGGAGCAATAGATGATGCATATCTGTATAGGTTTAAAGAGGAAGAATATCTGCTTGTGGTGAATGCATCCAACAGGGAAAAAGATTTGGCCCACCTACGGGATGTATTAAAAGAATTTTCCGATGTCGAAATGCTTGATAAAACTTTCGATGTTGCCATGATTTCCCTACAGGGCCCTTTATCAAAAGATATCATGGAAGGGATCATCAACAAAGAGACCTGCTCATTACCCGAACCCGCAAGAAACAAACTCAGCAGTGTACAGATTAATGGTTGCGAAGTGTTACTGGCAAGAACCGGCTACACCGGTGAACCCATATGTTTTGAACTTTTCGTTAAGAATGAAAATGCTTGTGCCATATGGGATCTTCTTATTGAAAAAGGTGCAAAACCCATTGGCCTTGGTGCAAGGGATACTTTGCGCCTTGAGGCCTGTCTACCATTATATGGACACGAACTTGGTGTTGACAGGGATGGTATTGAAATGCCGATCTTTGTGTCCAGGCTTTCAAAATTTGCAGTAAGTCTTTCCGGGTTAAAGGATGATTTTATAGGCAAAAAAGCTCTTTTGGCACAACATGCTGCTTTCAAACGAATTGTTCACCATGACTTCTCCGACATCACAGCTCTACCCAAAGTGGTGATGCCCATTGCAATCACGGGAAAAGGCATTGGCAGGGAAGGGTATAGAATTTTTTATAACGATAAACATGTTGGATATATTACCAGCGGTACAAGTGTACCGTACAGACTTCCAACAGGGAGCGGTCTACATGGTACATTCGAGCCTGTTGTCAAAAAAAGGCCAATAGCATTAGCCCTACTTGATTCAACCATACAAACCGGCACTGTTCTTGAGGTAGAAATACGAAAAAAAAGGTGTGAGGCCGTTGTGGTTCCCTACCATATGTCATCCCAGGCTCCTCCATACGTGCGGGCCATCCTTCACGACCAGGCCAAACCAGACAAATCCGTAACTCAGGATACTGCTACAAAGAGCAGGGCGGGAACACTTCTCGCTAAAGCTTCTAAAAACAATAACTGGCGTCAAAGAGAGTGCATAAACCTGATTCCATCTGAAATGTCACAATCACTTCTTTCGAGAATGCTGTCAATTTCTGATCCGGTGAATCGCTATGCAGAGCATAGAGAAATCAAAGCTTTTTCATCTGAAGATGTTTTTTACTACCAGGGAACAGAATTTATTGAGGAAGTGGAAGTTCTGTTAAACAAGGAATTTCAAAATTTCCTTGGCTGCAAAAATGTCGAATCAAGGATTATTTCAGGGCAAATGGCAAATACTGCCTGTTTCAGCGCCATGGTAGATTTTCTTAACAGAGCAGATAGAAAATCCAAGCAGCGTCGCATTGGAAAAATCCTTAATAATCATATTATTAAGGGAGGACACCTCAGTGC
>CAMZLK010000054.1 GCA_947311475.1 uncultured Desulfocapsa sp. | reverse complement strand
CAAGGGAAAGAATATACGTAATGTTACGCAAAAAATGCGTAAGCTCAGTTTCAATGTACGTGCAGTGTTCGACTACTTAAAAATGACACAAAATTCCTGCCCAGATTCAGCTTGTTAAAAGTTAGCATAAATTTACCGTGGTGGAGAAATATTCTTACAAATTTCTTGGCGATGAGATCCTGAGCGAACTGGACTGTTTTGTTGTGGAGCGATACCCGCATGACACAAAAAATTCAGGATACAGCCGCATCGTAAGCTGGATTGACAAAACCAAATACAGAATATGGAAGGAGGTTTACTATGACAAAAAAGACAGGTTACTCAAAACGTTGATCTTCTCTGAATATCACTTTTACATAGATAGCATTTGGCGTGCTCATACTATGAGAATGGTTAATCATCAAAATAAAAAAGAGACGGAATTGCACTGGTCGAGCTTTGCTTTTCAAACAAACATCACTGATCACAATTTCACTAAAACCAGCCTGAAACGAGCTCGCTGATCAAACAGATTCAACATTTGTAACACACCAATAACCCGGAATAAATACTATCACTCTCCAAGAAAATACAATCAGTTTATTTGTTGCCTGGGTATAAATTCAAAAATTCATTTTAAAAGAGAATTGAGCTATGAAAAATTTCAGACATATTCTTGTAGTTGCAGGTGTACTCAGTTTTGCAGTTGCATTATTCCAGGCGGTAATAGGCTTCTTTCCGTCTCTTAGTATATACTTTGGAGCCCCAGAATCTCTGGCAGAAAACGCATGGCTCCTTATTATTGTAAGTCTTTCCATTGCAGCTATTCTTACTGTATTTGGGATATACGCCATATCTGGTGCTGGTTTTATTCGTCCATTGCCTTGGCTTAAACCAATACTTGTTTTGATAAGCGGAATTTATACCCTGCGTGGTCTTTTACTTATCCCGGAGCTTCTGGTTGTAATTGGCCTCATTGACTTATCCATACCAGTCGCCCCTCGCTTTGTTGTTTTTTCAATCGCGCCTCTCTTGACAGGATTATTATATTTTGTCGGAACTTTTGGTGGATGGCGTACATTCCCATCGAAGAAGAAAAGACCGTCCAACAACTCAATTAATCAGGTTAGCAAGTAACCATGTTTATGGATATAGATTAAGCGTTTTACTTCAAGCAAAGTTAAGCGATTGTTTCTATTCTATTGCTCCTTTAAATTTTCAAAACCTACTGCGACCATACTGGGAGTGAATTCTGTAATTTCATATCCTGCTACACCCGCTTGCTTAAAAGGATCTTTTGCCAAAATAACTTCAAGCTCATTTTTTGTTTTAACACCGGATAAAATCACACCGCCTGTTCTTGGAATTTTCCTTCCTGACGCAATAAAGTGCCCATTGGCATATTCATCCTTCAAATAGGCAACGTGGGCATCAAGGTGTTTGTCCACTTCTTCAAGTGGACAAATGTAATTCATTGATATAACAAACATATATTTTCCTTTTTAGGTATAGCAGCTTTATCATTGCTTTGTTGATGATGTTGCTAACAACAATCCAAAACCTACAAAAATAGCCCCACTTGTGCGGTTGAACATTTTTATTCTGTTGGGTTTCCTTAACCAACGCTTCATCCTGTGCGCTACCAAGGCATAGGTCATTAGAAATAAGAATGAGAAAAGCATTAATATACCAATCAGCAGTGAAAATTGAGGGATTATTACCATCGCCAACTTAAAGATACTGCGTATGTTGACACATTAACCGGAATTGGAAACAGACGATATCTTCAGGAGAAAGCAGAAGGTTTCTTTGCAGACAATCAATCCGGGGTCATCATTTTGATAGATATTGATGATTTCAAACAAATACATGCCAACTACGGCCACGATTTAGGGGATGATGTCTTGAAAAGTTTGTCTAAAAAAGTTTCAGAATATATTCGCCAGGAGGACATTTTTGCAAGATACGGTGGCGAAGAATTCATTATATTACTCCCCAAATGTGAACTGGACATCTCAATGATAAAAGCAGAAGCTATCAGGCATGCTATTGAGTCAACCAGGATCATGACCCAAAATGGCCACTTACAGGTTACTGTCAGTATGGGTGTTTACGATATACAAAAAGAAGATTCCCTCGATGATGCCATTAAATATTCTGATATTGCATTGTATCAAGCGAAGGAAAATGGAAAGAATTGTATAGATGTGTATACGAAACACCAGCAACTGTAGCTGACGTAATTACTTCTTCTCACCCCTGTCATGTACAATATTTTCCATTCCGGGAAGCGGAAGATTAACCTTTTTTTCCTTCGGTTTTTTACCGGTGGCGTCTATCACGCGGCGTACTATCCTGGTGGAGACACGCTTTCCTTTGGCACCAGGGCCTTTTACAAGGTATTCGTCAAAAATAATTTCAACAATATTTGATTTAGCACGTGGGGACGGCATAAGGCTGGCACGAGCACTCTTTTCTTTGCCGAAAGAAAGAAGCAGGATTTTTGATCGTTTATGGTTATCAAAGAGCTTGTATTCTTTGTCGAGAATAAACTTTGGTGAGGCAAAACGTTTCACGTAACAAAGATTCTCTCGCCCTTCCCTGTAGACCATATTAAAAATAAGGCCTTTCTTCATTTTTCCAACCCAATGCACATCATGACCAACAAAAAGCTTATCGGATACCTGTATTACCTTATATATTCCCGTTTCATAAATAAGCAATAAACGGTCATATTCAGAACAGGTTATGGAAAAATCCGCTTTCTCACTTTTTGCCTTAATCTGATGTCCAAGAAACCCTGATTCCCGCTCATAACAAACTGTGAGGTTGGATAAAGCAACTCTACGAACACTGACCTCAGTGAATTCCCGTAGTTCAGTAAGTCTTGGATAGGATGTGCCATACTTCGTCAAAATTGAATCTATATAATTAATTGTAAAGCCGACCATGTCCTTAAGATACTTATTGATTTTCCTGATGGCAGCACGAATTGATTTGATTTCTTTTTTCTGTTTATTTATATCATAACGGGAGATACGCTTTATGCGTATCTCAAGAAGTCGTTCTATATCTTCAGTTACGACTGGGCGTTTAAGCTCTTTCTTAAAGCCCTCAAGTGCTTCATCAACACCGGCAATAACATCCTTGTAACTGGTTTTCTCTTCAATGGTTTTGTAAATTCTCTCTTCTATAAATATCTGCTCAAGCAATCTGGCATGAAGTCGATCCTGCAGACGGCTTTTATCGATTTCCAATTCACGGGTAAGATCGGCAAGCAGCTTTTGGGTATTATAATGTAAAACTTCTTCCACGGTTGCTGTTCTTGGTACGCCATCTTGAACAAGTGTAAGGTTAGGGCTTATGGCCACTTCACAATCGGTAAAGGCATAGAGTGCCTTTATGGTATCTTTGGCATAAATACCACGGGCAAGCTTAATCTCTATTTCCACTTCTTCAGCAGTGTAATCATTAATGGAAATGATCTTAATTTTACCGGCTTTTGCAGCTTTTTCCACTGAATCTATAAGAGATTGAGTTGTTGTTGTGTAGGGTATCTCTTTTATGAGGATGGTTTTTTCGTTGGCCTCTTCCATCCTGGCACGACAACGAATTTTTCCGTTTCCGTGGTTATATAAAGAGACATCAACCATGCCGCCTTGCGGAAAATCCGGATAAAGCGTGAATTCTTCCTTATTAAGAATCTGTTTTTGTGCATTAAGGATTTCACAAAAGTTGTGCGGCATTATTTTTGTAGCCATTCCAACAGCAATTCCTTCTGCACCTAGCAGCAGCAACAGAGGTATTTTACAAGGTAGAGTGACAGGCTCCTGCATCCTGCCATCATAGGAATCTATAAACTCGGTGAGATCTTTATTAAACATGATCTCACGGGCAAGTGGTGAAAGCCGACACTCGATATAACGGGGAGCAGATGCAGCATCACCAGTAAATATATTCCCGTAATTTCCCTGCCGGTCGATCAGATATCCTTTATTAGCAAGATTAACAAGGGCTGCAAAGATCGACTGGTCACCATGGGGATGGAGTTTCATGGTAGCCCCAACAACATTTGCCACCTTATGAAAACGTCCGTCATCCATATTGTGAAGAGTCTGGAGAATACGGCGCTGAACAGGTTTGAGCCCGTCATTAATATCTGGAATAGCACGCTCTTTAATTACATACGAGGTGTATTCGAGGAAATTATATTCAAAAAGTTGACGTAATTTACCGTGCTGTGATCCCACTTTTTTTCCTACAGAAGATTATCCATAATATACTGCTTACGTTCGGGCGTGTTTTTTCCCATATAAAAGGAAAGTACCTCTGACATTTCACTGACTGATCCCATATCCACCTGTCTAAGGATGATTTCGGGCCCAATAAACTGCTTGAATTCTTTAGGCGATATTTCACCTAATCCCTTGAAACGAGTAGTTTCAACAGCTTTTTTTACTTTAGCTTTTCCCTGGAGTTTTCGGGTGGCCGTTTCCTTCTCCTTTTCACTGTAACAGTAGTAGGTTTCCTTTTTATTTCGCACACGAAAGATTGGAGTTTCCAGGATATATACATGACCAAGTTTCACCAGCGGCTCAAAATAGTGAAGGAAAAAGGTGAGTAGAAGATTTCTGATATGAAGCCCGTCAACATCGGCATCTGTTGCAAGAATTACTTTGTCAAAGCGTAGATCTGTGATGGATTCCTCAATATTTAAAGCGCGCATAAGGGAATACATTTCATCATTTTTATAGAGCAGCGCCAGTTTTTGTCCCAGAACATTCATGGGTTTGCCTTTTAATGAAAAGACGGCTTGAGTTAAAGGGTCACGGGAAGAAACAATTGAACCGGCCGCAGATTGCCCTTCTGTTATAAAAATCATATTTTCACGATCTTTAGCAGAAGGTTTATCACGTGTTGGGTGATGTTTACAATCTTTTAACTGGGGGATTTTCAAAGCAACTTTTCTGGCTTTGGCCTTTGCTTCCTTACGAACACTCTGCAACTCTTTTCGTACCTTTTGATTCCTCTGCACCTTCTCAAGAAAACGATCGGCCAAGGCAGAGTCTTTGTATAAGGCGCTCGACACAGCATCTTTCACCTTATTGACGATCCACGCACGAATATCCGTATTGCCAAGCTTATTTTTAGTCTGAGATTCAAACACCGGCTCTACTATCTTGACCGACAGGGTTCCAACTATGCCGTCCCGTACGTCATTGCCAGCGAATTTTTTATTTGAGAATTCATTCACTCCTTTTAGAATCCCTTCCCGAAATGCGGACAAATGGGTTCCACCTTCACTGGTGTACGTTCCATTGACAAAACTATAATAGGTGTCGCTGTATCCTTCTGTGTGGGAGAATGCAAACTCCAAAGTGGAATCCTGGTAATAGATAGGGGCATAGATTCCCTGCCCCCCCAGTTCTTTGTCGAGTAAGTCAAGAAGTCCGTTTTTGGAGTAATAACAGGTTTTATCAAGATACAACTTCAATCCGGCATTTAAATAGGCATACCGCCAGAGTCTTTTCTCAACATATTCAAGATCAAAATGAAAATTAGCAAAGAGATCAGAATCCGGAAGAAACTCAATAAGAGTTCCATCAGGTTCGGTTGTCTTGCCCCTTTTCTTTTTTTCAAGTACGCCACCCGAAAAAGTTGCAGACGAATATTTTCCTTCACGAAATGCAGTGACCTTGAAATAATCAGACATTGCATTTACAGCTTTTGTTCCAACTCCATTTAACCCCACTGAAAATTGGAAAACATCTGTTGAGTATTTTGCACCGGTGTTAATTCTTGACACACAATCAACCACTTTTCCAAGGGGGATGCCCCGACCAAAATCCCGTATGGTCACCTGTCCTTCATCAGAGATTGAAACATTTACTTTCTTACCGGCTCCCATGATAAATTCATCAACGGAATTATCGATTACTTCTTTTAAAAGGATGTATATTCCATCATCAGGGTGAGTACCAGAACCGAGGCGTCCAATATACATCCCAGGGCGTTTCCGGATATGTTCGAGGGAGCTAAGGGTCTTAACTTTACTTTCGTCGTAAACTGGTGGTTTTGGCGGCATGTTAAAAGGGCTGCATGGGGTTACTGTGATAGCTGATACGATAAGATATTGCAATAGTATTGCATTTTACTATATTTGGCAATAGATGGAACGACCTACTTTACCACATAAGATTTCATTTAGGAGCCGCCCGGAAATAACTTGAACATCTCGTATATCATCTTCAGGTCATCTTTGTTCGATCTTCAATCACAAAATCCTCAGCGTAGCGCAACTACGCTTGCGGTTTTGTTCAATCAGATCGAACAAACCCGACCTAAATCTGAGCACGATATTGTCCAACTTATTTCCGGACAGCTCCTTAGATAACGGTATTCAAATGCTGCTGCAACCAACACTTTTAAGTATTGCCGGATCTGACCCGTCAGGTGGTGCAGGAATTCAGGCTGACTTAAAAACGATGACCTCGATAGGTATATATGGAGCTGCCGCTATCACCTGCCTAACCATACAAAATTCTCGTGGTGTGCAAGATGTAATGTCTTTGTCTGCTGAATTTATACAGAAACAGATACAAGCAGTACTCGTTGATCACAATGTCACCCATATAAAAGTCGGAATGACAGGGAATGCCGAAATAATAGATTGTTTAGTCAAAATATTAGATCCTTTTGATGGCGAGATAATTTACGATCCCGTACTTGCATCAACCACAGGAGAGCCTCTTTTAAAACCTGCCGCACTGTTCTCTCTTAAAGACAGGCTTTTACCAGTGGTCTCTTATCTTACTCCAAATATACCTGAACTACAGTTACTTAGTAACAACACGATTGCAAGCACCACTGATGCACTGAACTCTGCGAGCAGTCTGTTGCGCAAACATCCTGCCCTGAAAGCAATCGTTGTTAAAGGGGGGCACTTGAAAGACTCACACCCATACATAAGTGACTTTCTGGTACAGCAGGGTGGAATAATCACGGAATCTAAGCGAAAAAGATTGCATAATCCCAACCTTCATGGAACGGGATGCACTTATTCATCAGCCCTTGCATCCTATTTATATCTGGGAAATGATATGGTTTCAGCATTTAATATGGCTTGCAGATATATGAACACCATTATACAGGCTGGAAGCGATAAATCAGCCTCATGTAGCCGTAATAATGGGCCATTACTTCACTTCTTAACGTAGTTATTCCTCAATCGTCGGTTACTTTTGTGTGAAACCCGTGGATTGTGGAAATAAGTCGCTGCTCCTGCGTGTAGTTACACTTTTATTTTATAATGGATCGCAGCAAGATAATTATTCTAATTTTATTTGGTAACAGCCGGAAATAGTTTGCCTTACATTCCATTTCTCTTTATATCTATTTACCTAGGTTTTGTTGGATTATTTCTTATTCAACCTACCTGACTAATTAACGGAACCAACTATCTATAAAGTTCGCTGTCTTGAGGGTAGTTGCGTTCTGTTTGTCTTTGACAATTGTACCATAGGTTTATCAGTAATAGCTAACGACAGGAGGCCAAAAACCAGGAATTGTATCAACTCGCCACAAAGCGACTCAATCGGAGTTAGTTTTTTTATTAATTTAATCATTAGGAGAATACAGATGAAGCTTGTATCAAAAATTGCTATTGGTTGCGGATTTGCCCTTGCCCTTGCCTCTACGCCATCGTTTGCCGGTCAACAATTTGTTACCATCGGGACAGGTGGTGTTACCGGTGTCTATTATCCCACTGGTGGCGCCATCTGCCGTCTTGTGAATAAAACAAGAAAAGATCACGGAATCCGTTGTTCTGTAGAAAGTACCGGTGGATCTGTTTACAATCTGAACACCATTGCTGCCGGCGAACTTGACATGGGTGTTGCCCAGTCTGATTGGCAATATCACGCATACCATGGAACATCAAAATTCGCTAAAAAAGGACCAAACAAGAAACTGCGTGCAGTTTTCTCTATTCACCCTGAACCATTCACCGTTGTTGCCCGAGCAGATTCCGGTATTAAAGATTTTAAAGACCTGAAGGGGAAACGTGTAAACATTGGCAATCCCGGGTCAGGACAACGCGGCACCATGGAAGTTTTGATGGGCGCTCTTGGGTGGACCAAAAAAGACTTCAAACTTGCTTCAGAGCTTAAATCTTCTGAGCAGTCCAAAGCACTCTGCGACAATAAAATTGATGCCATGGTTTTCACCGTTGGTCACCCAAGTGGATCAATTAAAGAGGCAACCACTTCATGTGATGCTGTAATGGTTAGTGTAACAGGTCCTGAAGTCGATAAACTTGTTGCAGACAATGACTACTACCGTACTGCCATCATTCCTGGTGGAATGTATCGTGGAACCGATACTGATACTCCAACCTTTGGTGTAGGTGCAACTTTTGTTTCTTCCAGCGATGTTCCGGAAGATGTTATCTATAATGTTGTTAAAGCTGTATTTGAAAATTTTGATCAATTCAAAAAACTGCACCCTGCTTTTAAACACCTGAAAAAGGAAGAGATGATCAAAGATGGTCTCTCTGCTCCTTTACATGACGGTGCTGTCAAATACTATAAAGAAGCTGGTCTTCTTAAATAGTCAGCCCTCATTTTAAAAGGTGTGCCGCCATGTGGCACACCTTTTTTCTTTTTCACATTTTCGTCCAAATATTTTATTTTCCAAGGCCCATTAACGGAAAACACTTTTAAAACACATAACTGAAGGTATCATCGCATGAGTGAAGCAGATACAAGCATAAAAACCGATGAAGAACTTCAGGAGATGATCGCAGAAACAGATTCCGGTGCCCGTAATCCCACAGGTGCTTTTTCTAAAAAAATCCTGTTTTTAGTTCCCCTTATCTGGACTCTTTTTCAGCTTTGGTACGCGTCTCCTCTTCCATTTATTTTTAATTTCTTTGTTATTAATGACACAGAAGCAAGGGCCATTCATTTAGCCTTTGCTGTCTTTCTTTCTTATACAGCTTATCCAACTTTTAAAAGCTCTCCAAGAAACTATATTCCCGTTCAGGATTGGGTTCTTGGTCTTATCGCCGCTTTTTGTGCGTCATATTTATATTTCTTTTATACAGCCCTTGCAGATCGTCCAGGCGATCCCACTCAAATGGATATCGTTGTAGCTGTGACTGGCCTCATCCTCCTGCTTGAAGCTACCCGTAGAGCTTTAGGACCACCATTGATGGTTGTCGCTGCTATCTTTTGTATCTATACATTTGGCGGACAATTTATGCCGGATGTTATTTCCCATAAAGGAGCCAGTCTCAGCAAAGGTATGTCCCACTACTGGCTTGGAACAGAGGGTGTCTTTGGTGTTGCACTTGGTGTTTCCACCGGTATGGTCTTTATGTTCGTTCTTTTTGGTGCACTCCTTGAATCTGCTGGTGCTGGCAACTACTTTATTCGCACAGCATTTGCAGGACTGGGACACCTCAAAGGTGGTCCTGCAAAGGCCGCTGTTGTATCTTCTGGTCTTACCGGGCTTGTTTCGGGGTCATCAATTGCAAATGTTGTAACCACCGGTACATTCACCATTCCCTTAATGAAAAAAGTAGGTTTTAAGGCTGAAAAAGCTGGTGCCATTGAAGTTGCCTGCTCCACCAATGGCCAGCTTATGCCACCTGTTATGGGAGCAGCGGCATTTCTTATGGTCGAATATGTGGGTATCACTTACACGGAAGTTATTAAGTGTGCGTTTTTACCTGCCATTATCTCATATATTGCGCTCGTTTACATTGTTCATCTTGAAGCCTGTAAAATGGGACTTGAAGGTATGGAAAAACGAGTGACTCAAACACTTGCTCAAAAAATGCTCTCATTTGTGTTTACCTTCCTGTTTATGATTGTCATGGCTGCTGTTACCTACTATGGCATTGGCTGGATCAAGACAGTAGCAGGAGATGCAACAATTTATATCGTTTCGGGCCTGCTTGCTGTTGCTTATATCACCCTTCTTATATATGCAACCAAAGTACCAGAGCTCGAACAAACACATGATATAAAAGAGCTTCCCGAACTTTGGAAAACTGCCCAGGCAGGTTTTTACTTTTTACTCCCCATAGTCGTACTTATGTGGTGCCTGGTTGTTGAACGCTTGTCCCCCGCACTTTCTGCGTTCTGGGCAACAGTTTTGATGATTGTTATTGTGTTAACTCAGCGTCCGTTAAAAGGCTACTTCAGAAAAAGTACTGCCGATGAGTTCTCTTTTAAAAATGGTTTTGATGATTTTATAAACGGTATGGTCGCCGGTGCCAGAAATATGATTGGTATCGGAGTGGCAACTGCTGCCGCAGGTATTGTTGTTGGTACCATTACGCTCACAGGTGTTGGTCTTGTGATGACTGAATTTGTGGAATATATCTCGGGCGGAAACCTGATGCTGATCCTTGGCTTTACTGCTGTTATCAGCCTGGTGCTGGGGATGGGACTGCCAACCACTGCAAATTATATTGTTGTTTCCACTCTGATGGCACCCGTAATAGTTGATCTTGGTGCCCAGAATGGTCTTATTGTTCCGTTGATTGCAGTCCATCTGTTTGTTTTTTACTTCGGAATACTTGCAGATGACACTCCCCCAGTCGGGCTTGCTGCCTTTGCAGCAGCAGGTATCTCTGGAGGTGATCCGATAAAAACCGGTATACAGGGATTCACCTATGACATCAGAACGGCCATCCTTCCATTTATGTTTATCTTTAATACTCAATTGTTGATGATTGGTGTCGATTCATGGTTTGTACTGATTCTTGTGGTCGTTTCAGCAATTGCTGCAATGATGGCCTTTGCCGCTGCAACACAAGGATTTTTTCTTGTTAAGTCCCGTGTCTGGGAAACCATAGCGCTCCTCTTGGTTACATTCCTGCTCTTTAGACCCGGATACGTATGGGATAAAATATTCCCCCCTCTCATTGATGAGTCCCCTGCTCAAATCGAAGAACTTATTACACAGATCAAACCAGGCTCCCTGATGCGTATTATGATCAAGGGGGAAAAGATGAATGGTGAGGAGTACACAAAAACTGTAATGTTGCCTGTTAGTGATCAGGATACCGGTAAGGCCAGGTTGGAAGGTATAGGCATTGAAACACGTAATGAAGATGGAACGATCCTGATAGATAATGTCGTTTTTGGAAGTGCAGCTGAAAAAGCAGGAGTGGACTTCGATCAGGAAATTTTAAATATTCAAATGCCTGCAAAACGTCTTCCCAAGCAACTCGTTCTTATCCCTGCATATGCATTATTTGCCTTTGTATATCTTGTCCAGAACCGTAGAAGAAAGAAGCTGGATATGGTCGCTGCATAGCGATAGTTTTTTGCATCAGAATATCTTGTAAATTACGGGTTTAGTGCTGTGGTTAAGTATAGCACTAAACCCAAAAAGAAGGGGTATGGAAACCACCTTTTGGAGAGTGTTATGTTTAAAAGAATTTTAGTTCCCATCGATGTTGATCGTCCAGTTGCAGCCAAAGCCGTTTACGATGGTGCTGCAGCAATAGCAAAAACTTTTGGTGCTGAAATAAAACTGATCAGTGTTATGCCTGGATTTGGCATGCCCATTGTTGGCTCATTTATTTCAGACAAAGTTCGCAAAGAAGCCATTGAACATTTTAGAAACGAGATAAAAACCTTTATAGCTGAGAATTGTGCCGATTCCGTAAGCTTTCACATTCGCTCAGGGAAGCACTATGAAGAAATAACCAAAATGGCGAAAGAATGGGACGCAGACCTGATTATTGTCTATCACAACAGGTATCGGGATATAAATGAAGTTTTCAGTAATACTTGTGCCAGACAGGTTTATAAGGCAGCCCCATGCTCAGTTTTACGCCTTAGAAACATACGAAAAGACGTCATCTGAATGCGTTTTCAGTCACTTTAACAGTATGAATTAACCGGAGGTAAAGATGAGCTTTAAAAAAGGTCTTACTGCTGAATCATATTCTCCTTCAATTTCATTTTATGCTCCAGCACCTATTCTTTTTGTACTCCTGTTTTGCTTCGCGCCTCTATCCGCCAATGCCTATGATATCCTTTTAGGTACTGCTGATGTGGGAAGCTTTTCGTATTTTTCAGGGCGAATGCTCTGCAGGAGCATTAATCGACACATTGATGATGTTACCTGTACTGTGCAGGCTGGTAACGATGAGATAGATAGCCTCAGCAACTTGCAAAATGGATCTCTTGATCTTGCCATCATCAACTCAAACATTCTTGAAGCTGCTGTCAATAAAACCGGGGTATTTCAATTTCTTGATATCAACTATACAAATCTAGCAATTATCACTCCTTTGTATGATCGTCCAATTGGAATTCTTGTTCGTTCCAATGCCGGAATTGCATCTTTAAATGATCTCATAGGAAAACGGGTAAATGGTGGTGCACCAGGATCCATAGAACGTCGTGCCATGGATCTGATCATGGAAGCAAAGGGCTGGCTGGTAGAGGTTTTCGAGCGTTTTGAAGAATTGCCCACTTCTTTTTCTCAAGATACCATGGCTTTTTGTCAGGGAACAGTTCAGGCAATGATTTCCATTGGAGTTCATCCTGCCTTGTCTACCCAAAGATTAATTGAAGATTGTAAAGCCGAGTTCCTTGATATTGATGATCAGGCCATTGATACGCTTGTCGCCAGTAGAGCCTCTTTCTGGAAAACAGAGATTAGCGCATCATCTTACTCCAAGTCTGCCAGAACATTTGGAACCAGAGCAATACTTGTGGCCTCGAATGTAATTGATAAAGAAACAGGCTATGCGATCACAAAAGCACTTTATGAAAATATAGCACGATTACAAAACAGCCATCCTGCCCTGTCTCTCTATCCAATTCAGGAGGCTGCAAAGGGAATTAAAGGACTTCAACTGCATGAAGGTGCAGGACAGTTTTTCTCTGACAACTAACGCGGATAAACCGCATTAACTTGATTTTAAAAATGATTCATAGGAAATGGTAGAGTAATGCAAAGAAACTCAACCTATACTATTCAGCAACACCCCGGAGGGAAAGATTGTGTGTTGCTGAATAGGTCTCTTTTTTTTAACACTGATTGGCGGAAGTAAGCCAATATATAAGTCACTAACGCAGGTAAACTGCAAGTAAGTGCCTCGAAGGTCTCTCTTCGTTCGCTATCTGTTGCTTATGCTAATAAATTGAGTTTGAAACACTTTTGATTTTGTCGGAGTCTTCGCTACCTGTTTTTCATTACAGTTTTTCAGGAGTAAGGTACTAAAAACCCAACTGGAAATACCATGATGGAAACGGTACATACCCATAGTTATCATCACTATTATTCCAAAAACGGTTCTTCCTCTGTTGTGGTTTACACTGCACTATCCCCTTCCGGCAAAGAGCCGATCGATATTCATACTTGATAAACTGTTTTTGAATTGCTCTGTGTTTTGCAACAAAAGGTACCTCTCTGCTTGGAGACCAATGTTCTTCACCAAAGCCGGTACCTGGCCCACTTTTTCGTCCATGAGATCTATATGATTTATTGAGTCTTCTTGTTTGTCCATAATTATATTGTTGGCTCACCTTTTGACGCTGTTCATTAAAAACTGCAAGCGCAATCACTCCCATTGCAGTGTGATCCCCCCAGTCTGCTGCGTAAGAATTATCCATTCCCGTGAAGTAAAACCTGTTTGTTCGGTTCCTTCCAGTTCGCCATCCTTCAAATTCTTCAGTTTGATGTGCTTCGATAATATACATACGTTCATGTGATTTTAAATATGATTTTTTCCCTGAAATAATGTTTCTACCGTCCACTGCGATGACAACTCCAACCCTTTTTCTGGATCTATTACGCACTCGAATACGATATGTTTCATCATCTTTAGCGATCACATAATTTCTCTCCACATGTGACCTATCAGTTGCCACTGAAAATTTACGAAGATTACCTCGATAATCAGAAATGACTTCAAGCTCCACTCCGTCATGATGATAATAATTTCTTGCTGATGCATGAACGGGAATTGTTAAAATACATATTAGTATTACTAACCCAGTGATTGCTCTTACAATAGTCATTGCGTTGTCTCCTTCTGATCGTTTTTGAGGCAGCTCACATCAACCAAATTTTGAAGTGATATCCCGTTGAATCATTAATTTTGATTTTTTTAGAATTTGTTCTTTTCTTTCTCTTTATTGTAGAGTGTATAGATCGGATAAGAAAGACGACATCACCATGATTCGGGTAGATGTCTTGACGAGACGCACCCTACATAAACACCATTACAGGGAGTTACAAAGTTGATTGTTTGAAATAAATTAAAGACGAATGGGGGTTTGAAGCTGGATATGTTCCCAAAACAGCAATGAAATCAAAAGAAGGGAATATAAGCGAAGTAATAAAAAGGTAAAAAGTATGGTTAGCCTAGCCTAGAAGAAGACTATCATCTGCAAGTTCTTCATCACGGACTCGACTGAACATTTCGAGCAGATGCGGCACATCAAGACAATCTCGTTCTTCTCCAGCCACATCAAATATTATTTTACCCTGGTGAAGCATTATAGTTCTATCTCCACTTGCAAGAGCATCTTTCATGGAGTGTGTGACCATCATCACAGTCAGAGAAAATTCTTTTACAACTGTGTTAGTAAGTTCAAGAATAAAAGCAGCCATACGAGGATCCAGAGCTGCTGTATGTTCATCCAGAAGCAGTATATGACTATCAGCAAGAGTTGCCATAACAAGGCTTACTGCCTGTCTCTGACCGCCAGAGAGTAATCCGATTGAATCTCCGAGACGATCTTCCAGGCCAAGTCCAAGAATGGCTATGCGATCCTGAAAAAAATTACGGCGTTTGGAAGAGAGAGCAAGATGCCACCCCCTCGACTTGCCGCGCTTACAGGCAAGTGCCATATTTTCTTCAATACTGAGTGTGGCACAGGTACCGGCCAGTGGATTCTGAAACACACGGGCAGCAAACCTTGCTCGTTTATGTACCGGCCAGTTACTTACGTCAACTCCATCTATTTCTACGCTTCCCTCTGATATCGGAGTCTCTCCGCTAACAGCACTAAGAAGCGTGGATTTACCGGCTCCATTTGATCCAATTATTGTTAAAAACTGTCCCTCTGAAACGGTCAGGGAAACATTTCGTAAAGCCTTATTCTCTAAGATTGTTCCTGCATTAAAGGTTATGCGGATATTTTCCAGATGAATCATATATTCCTCAAAACCGCAATGATTTAACGCGTAATTTAGCCTTCATTTTCGGGATAACAAGAGCAATTGCGACAAGTACTGCAGTGATCAGATTCAAATCAGAGGCCTGCATGCCAAACATACCACTACTAAGAGCAAAAGCCACAGCCAGCCGGTACAAAATGGAACCAACAATTACTGCAACAACAGACACCCATATCTTTGAACTGGATAGTAAAGTCTGTCCAAGAATAACTGCAGCAAGCCCAACCACAATGGTTCCCACACCTGAAGTAACATCAGCAAAAGAGTTACTTTGAGCAAACAGAGCCCCCGCAAAACCCACAAATCCATTGGAAAGAGCCAGACCAAAGTAGGTGTAAAAACCTATATTGCCACCTTGAGCCGCAACCATACGGTCATTAACACCGGTGGCCCTTAGGCCTAAACCAAAATCGCTCGATAGAAGACGAATAATGAACACAGCCGAAAGGAGGACGAGAAGAAAAACAATCCCTAAATGAACATGGAGCTGATTAAAACCAAGGCTTTCAAAGGGGGTGAAAATTGTGGGTTCGCCAAGGAGCGCCATGTTCGGGCGGCCCATTATCCTGATATTAATTGAAAATGCTGCGATCATAGTCAGGATGGATGCCAGCAGATGGAGTATTCCACATCGTACAGCAAGAAATGCAGTTATAAGTCCACAGCAAGATCCGGCAAGTGTTGCAAGAATGGTGGCAAGCCATGGGTTTATTCCTGCAACTATGGCTGTGGCAGCTACTGCGCCTCCCATGGGAAAACTGCCATCTACGGTGAGATCAGGAAAGTCCAGTATCCTAAAGGTTAAATATACACCTAATGCAACGAGACCATAGATCAGCCCGATTTCAAGGGTTCCTAAAAATGCAAAAAGAGACATGTGATTCGTACTCGTCTATCTATTACTTTTTAAGATTTGTGGCTCGTTTAACCATGGCATCTGGAAGACTAATTCCCAGAGCTTCTGCAGCCTTCAGATTCAAAAACAAATCAGAACCCTTGGCAAAGCTCACAGGAATCTCAGATATTTTTTTGCCCTGAAGAACGGCCTCCACATAATCTGCAGTCTGTACTCCAACCTGATAATAATCAAAACCCAGAGCAGCAACAGCACCACTGGCTACAAATGAAGTAGAACCACCAACCACAGGGATTTTAGCCTGATTTGCAACACCAACGAGCGCATCAATAGCAGTGGCTATTGTATTATCAACGAGTGCATACATTACTTGTACTTTTGAAGCAATAATGCGGGCAGCTCCCTGTACATCAGAACTTTTAAGTGCGGTGGCCTCCACAATTTGAATATTTTTTGCTTTTGCTGACTTTTTAAGAAGCTCAATTTGACTGACAGCATTCGCCTCTCCGGGATTATACACCACACCAATCACTTTCAGATCAGGAACGAGTTCCTGCATAAGATCAAAATGCTGGGCTACCGGGCTGAGATCGGAAAGTCCTGTTACGTTTCCTTCAGGATGAGTAAGGTTTTTAACCAGTTTTGCACTAAGGGGATCTGTCACTGCAGTAAAAATTACAGGGATTGTACGGGTTGAAGCGGCAAGTGCCTGTGCAGTGGGAGTTGCAATACCAACAAGAACATCCGGTTTTTCACCAACAAACTGCTTGGCAATCTGTACAGCTATTGCAGGATTTCCCTGGGCAGTCTGATAGGTAAATTCAAGATTTTTTCCGTCTTCAAAACCTTTAGCTTTAAGGCCGTCAAGGAGTCCCTGTCGAGTGGCATCGAGTGCGGGGTGTTCAACAATTTGAGAAACAGCCACCTTATAGGTTTGTGCAAACGTATTTGCAGCACTCATAAGAAGTAACATAACTACGCAAAACAGAGTAATTCCCTTTAATCCTTTCATAACTCTTCTCCAGCAATGGTATGTGATTACAATTGCCTTTATGACACTGAAAGATCAGCCTCAAGATGCAATTGTTTATTTTATAGTTTGCAGAACCACACATCATAGCCGTCACCAGCTATTTTGTCATCCTGAGACTTTACGCCTCACAGGATTAATAACGCGCTCCTAAAACAGCTTGTTTTGCTGGTGTCTCTGATAAAGATCGAAAAGAGTAATTGCTGTAAGTCGTGTCCTCTCGGGAAGACTTTTCTTGATCATGTATTCTTTGTCACTGTGATCAAATTTTCCAATGGGGCCAAGCCCATCGAGCACGGGTATACCGCATCCGGAAAGAGTGTTTGCATCTGAGACACCTGAACGAAACTCTTCCCCTATACTTTGATGTAACAATGCAGCATTTTCTTTAAACAGTTTTAATATTTTTCTGTTTTTCTTACTTGCCTGCATCACATTACGGGATGATGGAATTTCATAGCTTGCGCTTACACCATTGACAATGTTTTCTGCTACTATTTTTTTTATTTCAGCAAAACAGTTGTCTTTGTCTTCAGGTGTAACAAACCTACAGTCGACCTGGGCAACAGCATCTTCAGCAACTGTGTTTGGCCCTATCCCACCTTTTACTTTACCAACATTTACTATCAGTTGTTTGGCTGGATCGTTTAATTTTTCTAAAGCTATAATTTTATGGGAAAGCTCAAGAATACTTGATGCTTTATCTCTTCCTGCAAAGGCGGCATGCCCAGCTTTTCCTTTAACTTTGATGGTAAATCCAAGTTTTCCTTTCCTTCCTGTAACACACTCGCCTTTCATGCCTCCACATTCAAAAACCAATGCAAGTACTGTTTTTTCAGCTTCCTTTCTAAGGAGAATTTTTGATTCAGGAGAGCCTTTTTCTTCTTCTGAATTACAAAATAATACCACAGGTATTGTGTCCAGCAGTCCACAATGAGAAAGCGCTTTGATTGTATAAACAGCTGTTACAAGACCTCCTTTCATATCTATGACCCCCGGGCCATAAATTTTTTTATCATCTTCTTTATAAGAATCAAAACCCATGTCTCGTGGAAAGACAGTATCCATATGGCCAACGAGCATAATCTGCTCACCGGAAGACGAGAAACAAGCAGAAGACTTAAATATTAGATGATCCCCATAGCCGTTTGAGTTTGCGGTTTCAACGCACATGCCGCTATTTTTAAGGGACTCCCGCAATATATTCCCAACCAGATTCACATCCTCAGGGTCATTCGTATAACTTCTTTGCAAAACAAGTTTCTGCAAGAGGCTAAACATCTCAGGTTCTTTTCCATCAAGATAGGAAAGTAATTTATTTTTCATCATTCTTTCATGTATTCTTCAAATGCAAAGCCTTTCTTGTCATACACATCCGGATCAGCATCAGGATACAGAACTTCCACATCATTCCAGGGTTTTCTTAACGTGTATTCATTGGAATCGTTCTTCCCGACAACGTTATCTCTATGCATTGGTATTTTTCCACCTGCAGTTGAAATATATCTCGGAATAGCATCGCCTGAAATATTCCCATACATTGATTCCACTATATCTCTGCCTACCTCAAGAGGTACCCTGAAATGTTTAAATTGAGGATTTCTGTAGCTGCAGTTAAAAATATAATATGGTCTGACGTATGATTCCTGGATTGTTTCACATAATTTCCACATTTTGACACGGCTGTCATTGATACCTTTTAGAAGGACTGCCTGATTGAGCACTGCAAAAACACGTTTTGAAATCTTTCTGAAAGTATCTCTTGAGACAGGTGTAATTTCACGGGCCGTATTTATTTGAGTAACAACACGAACAGGTTTTTGATCATTACTTGCCTCTAGAATATCGAGTAATTCGTCATTAACACGCATGGGCATGGTTACAGGGACTCGTGTCCCCAAACGTTTAATTTTCACATGATCTATGCCATCAAGCTCTGCAAGAATAAACTTCAGGATGCTATTGGGGAGGATAAAGGCATCCCCGCCTGTTATTAAAACGTCCCGAATGCGATCATTATTTCTTATATAGGCAAGTGCCTCACCATAGGCCTCTTTGGAATAAACCTTATCTCTCTTTCCAATATGAGCAAGCCGTAAGCAGTGTGTACAGTACATGGCACACATGTTGGTTGCTTTAATAGTAAGAACTCTTGGATAAAACTGATCAATTAACCTTGCCGGTGAATGATCTGCCGCAACTGGAGGAATTTCAATTCCAGCGTTATCAATCATTTCTCCTGTGGGAATGGATTGCAGCATGATAGGATCATTAACCAGGCCTGGCATGATAAGACTTGTGTAATATGGCGTGAGTCGCATCCTGTATGTCTTTGTTACACGGCCTATGGCCTCGATCGCCTTTCCTGGAAGATTTATTAAGCTACCAAGGGTTTCTACGGAATCAACCGCGTTTCGGAGTTGGCCTGAAGTTGAGTTCCAATCGGCATCACTCATTCTCAAAATATGTTTAATTCGCTTTGCATTTTCCTGAATTTCAGGCCATAATTCGATACCACTTGCGGCCTCAACACCCTTTTGGGCAAGATATGCCTCAACCCGGTCATTGGCCTCATCAGCTATTGGCAATGCCTGGGTAAGCCGTCCTCCGACGGAGACCATATGCTCATCAATTTGTTGATGTTTTAGGGCTAATTCTTCAAGTCGGGAACGATCTAAACCAAGTGCGCCAAGAGGTATATTGAACTTTCTGTGATACTCCTGGAGTTTTGCAAAAAGGGAAACAATTGGTGCTGTGAGATTTTTCTTCATTGCACTGGATACAAGAGAGGCGATTTCCTTTCTAACTTTGTCGTCAGGCTCTTGACAGTCGTGTGTGTTTGAGCAGATCTCCTCTATCAAGTTATTGGTGTATTCATCAAATGAATGAATAGTACTTACACGATTACCGGTACAATTTGCCATATTACTCTTAAGCCCCTTTTATTGTTTTTTTAATTAAGGTTACACCTTGTTGCAGACCTTTATGCATATCTTTTCTGTTGTTTGCCACAGACACAACACGTGCTAAAAAGGTTCCTGGCATAACAGTATAGCCATCCCCGATATGTTCCAGAATTACATGCTCTTTTTCCTGCTTCCCCCTTCCTGCTTTTTGAAAACTTTTTCGTTCGTGAGAGTTGTGAGGTATATGTCCGATGGTTTCCTGTTTCTCATGGAGTTTATAATTATAGGTACCCCAGTATATGTTTCCTTTTTCCGGCAATAATTCTACGGTATTTGCAGGAAAGCAGTTTTCCATCACCGCATAATATTCAAGTTCTGGTAACATGGGCGAGCCAGCAGGAAGTAATTGCTCGAGAGTAAAGCAAAATTCAACAGTGGTCCCCTGCTTTCTCGCATTAATTTCTATAAAATATATGTTCCCTTTATGGTCAATTATGTAATCACAACCAAAAATCCCACGATATCCGTTTTTCCCAAGCATCCTGCCAATTTGGATTGTGTACTCATAAAGGGTCTTTCTTTGTGCCTCTGTTACCACAGATGGATAAGTGGATCCAATAAAACGTCGCCCCCCTTCTATTACCTGATCAGCTACCCCTGCAATGTAAACAGCATCCTCATTTGCTACTACCGCAAGAACTGTGGGATCAAGATCATGGGGAATATATTGTGAGATTAGAAATTTTCCTTCCCTGTTTGCACACCATTTTGAGACTTCCTGTTGATTTTTGGTAATAACGGCGTTAACGCCTGCTGCGGAATATTCACAACTTATAAATATTTTACCCTGCCACCCTTCCCTTCGCTCTTTTGTTATTTTCAGGAGTTCTTCAGTATCAGTGCAAAAACAGTGCTCAGCAATGGGTACTATATCTTTCAAAATCCCATACTGTACAATCTTATTATTAAACTTTTGAGCCAGTTTTTTATCAGGCCCTATAATTCGGACTCCTTCAATGGTATCCAGAGACATTTCAGGAACAGATTCCCACAGATATATAAACAGATTCTTTTGAGATTTGAGAATCGTCTGAATAAGATTTCGAATTGCCGGGCTTTTAGAAACAGCTGTCAGAAAGGCAGTTGTTCCGATTCGGAGACTTGTTTTTTGCTGTGCAGGATGGTTATTTGCCCTATCAGGTGAACAGGGACGTTTAGAAATGGATGGATTGATAACAATTATATTGTCATGAGTATATCGACTGAAAATATCAGGAACAACAGCTATAAAGTGAATATTTTTGGCAGGGATATTCCTTTGAAGACATTCTTTGAACAAAATATTAAGAGTATAATTCTTTATATCTCCCAAATAGAGAAAATAGTAAACGTCAGGATTATAGCTAACATTTGAAAAGAGTACATCGTCGTATGGGGCTAAGTTCATTGTGCATACCGCTTATTTTTCCACTTAAAAAGCCTCTTTAAAACTGTAATAATAGATATCCTTTTATTTCCCATATTACGTTCAGTTTCCTGCAAAAAATTTTCCAAAACAAAAGGAGTAAGCGTTCACCAAAAGGATACTGAAGAGGACTTAAACAGTGGACGAACAGGCAGAATTAAAAACGATGGACTCGTAAAAACGCTTCATTTTCTTCGTTATTGCAAATTCCATTAAATATCGGGAATCTGCTGGAAATTGTTTTTTCTGTACTTCGTTGGAGTTACACAGGTAAGTCTTTTAAAAACGGTGGCAAAATTCTGACTCGAAGAAAATCCAAGATCATACGCAATTGTGGTGACGCTTTTTCCTTTCATAAGCATCTGTTTTGCAACAGTAATTTTTTTTCGCAAAATATACTCTTTGGGACTGAGACCAAAGTTCCGATGAAAAATATCGTACCCCCTGCTTCTACTCACGTTCATCTGCTCAAAGAGTACTTCCACAGGCCCCATAAATGTCTCGTTGTCAGCCAGAAAGCTATCAATAATCGCAACCAACTTCTTTGCCTTATGATGCTGTTTTTCGTGCGCAAGTCCACTTCGCAGTGCAGAAATCAGAATTTGGCAAATGGAAGTCTCAATTTGCAGCAAATATCCGGGATTACATTCATTGTATTCTCGAATTATCCTTTTAAATGAAGAGACAAGAAGAGATGGTGCGTTACGGATAAAAGGTTTTCCTGGTAATTCTTTTAATAACTTCCGACCAGCTTTGTGAGATGGGAAGACTGTAGTATCAGGCAAAGAAAGATCAACAGCAAGGTGGTACATCGAATATGGGGTAATGGTTTTATCAAGGCTTTGATACTTAATGGCCAAAGGTGGATGGTAATAGAATGATCCCCCCCTTGCATGCAGGATTTCCCCGGTTTCATATTGAATCCTGAAATTCCCACGTTCAATGTAGAGAATTGATGTCCATAATTTATCTTCGAATCGGGGATTAAAAGGTTTTGCAGTAGTAGTTTTCCAATGGCTGAATTCCTGAACTTCGGGAAAATATTCATTCAATTGAATTGATAGAATTTTCTGCATCGATTTTACATTCTTTTTATTTTTTAGTCGCCATCGCCAGGGCAAAACCAGATCCTATAAAGATTGTTCCAAAGACCTTTCCGGCAACTGTTTGTGAGTAGTTATTCCTGTTTTCCAACTGCGTTTTTGCTTTTCTGGCCAAAATAGAATATCCGAGCAGGCAGGTAAATGAGAGGAACATAAATGTTGACACAAGAATGGTGAATTGAGGTGCCAGGGACAACTCAGGTTGGATAAATTGTGGAAAAAGAGCAGTGGTAAAAGCAATTGCCTTAGGATTGCTGAGTGATAAGAACACACCCTGCATATAAAACTTAAAATTACTCGGAGCGGCTGTAGGAACCTTGCATGGGAAGCTGACCTGTGGGTTCCTGTGATTCCGTTTTTCCACATTTTCACACCCAGATAGATTAAATATAAGGTTCCAATTATTTTCAGTGTGAAAAATATCGGTGCTGAACAAAGAATAAGGGTACTAAGACCAAGTACAGCCATCAAAGACATACAAAAAAGTCCGCTGATATTGCCAAGGATTGTGTATATCGCTTTTTTTACCCCGTAGCTGCTGCTGTTTGCAGAAACCAGTATAATCGCAGGCCCCGGTGTAATGGTTGCAATCAGGGCGATGGTTGAAAAAAGCAGCCAGCTTTCAAAATTCATAGTATCTTTAACCTTTTATCAGGGGTAAATGGCAAGCCAGGATCAAGGAGCCGTCCGGAAATAACTTGAACATCTCGTATCTCATCTCCAGGTCATCTTTGTTCGATCTTCAATGACAAAATCCTCAGCGTAGCGCAACTACACTTGCGGTTTTGTTCAATCAGATCGAACAAACCTGACCTAAATCTGAGCACGATATTGTCTAACTTGTTTCCGGACGGCTCCTAAGTCATGCGGATTCTTTCACAATCCGGGCAAATCCATGTTGGACCATTGGATATTCCCCATATGTTTTCTTGAAAACATTCCTCGCAAATCATAAAGCCACAAGGGCAGCTAAGACAATACGGTAATTCCTTTTTACAACAGTGACATATATATTTACCCATTTTCCTTTGTCGATATGACAGCTTTTTGGGGGAGGATTTCTTATCGTCATTCATTTTTGGATACTCCCTGCATCCACTTCTCATACTCTTTGCTAATTGCAGACACTGGAACAGCTAGAATTTCAGGAACGTCATAAGAATGCTGTTTTATGATTTCAAGTTGCAATTCATCCCATAACGATTGCTTACTTTTCATTACCAGCCTGTGTTCTTTTTCCTGCACAATTTTTCCATTCCACCAATACAATGAATCGACTGGAGAATCTATCTGGACGCAGGCAATGAGATGCTTTTCAAGAAGTATCCGGCAAAGCTTTATAGCCTCTTCTTTTTCTGTAAATGTAGTATAAACAAGTATGGTATCAGACATTGCTTTATATATGTTTTTTTTATATTATCAGCAAAATCGTTCATTGGTTCTGCTGATGGTTACAGCACCCTGTAGGCAGTTACAAAATCGGTTGTTTGCGAAAGTAAGTCGCTTACCCACGTGAGTAGTTACGAATAAAAACACATTAGCAGGCACACGAACTTTTTCACAAGAAAAATTCCATACACAGCAGGAAAAAGATAATGCTTTTCACCATAGATGTCGGCAATTCACATACCGTAACCGGACTTTTTGACGGAGATGATCTAATTGGGCAATGGCGCTTAAAGTCTGACCCTAAACGCCCCAATGATGAACTTGCCATTCGTTATCATTCTCTTTTTTCCATGGTTGGAATTGATAAAAGAGATATTGACGGTGTCATAATCGCCAGTGTGGTACCTGCATTGGAGGCTGCCTGGGTGTCCTGTATAGATTCATATTATTCAAAGCACCTTAAAAAGCCCCTTTTGGTAGTCTCTGCTGCGAGCATTAATAATTTCATTACCATTAAAACCGATTATCCAGAAGAAGTTGGCGCAGACAGACTTGTAAATGCAATTGCTGCATGGGAGCGGTATAAACAAAATCTAATTATTATTGATTTTGGCACCGCCATAACATTTGATTGTGTTTCTGCAAAATGTGAATACCTGGGCGGCACAATCCTTCCAGGTCTGGCAATCTCTCTTGAGGCCCTTGAAAAACGTACAGCCAAACTACCGCAAATTGATATTTCAACACCTCCCCAAAGTATTATTGGTCGTAATACAGTTGATGCCATGAAAAGTGGCGTTCTCAATGGCTATGGTTCCATGATAGATGGACTTACTGAAAAATTACGAGGAGAACTCTGTCCTGATGGGGAGCCATTGAAGGTTCTTGCAACAGGAGGTATGGCTCATTTAATCGCACCATTTAGCAAATGTATTGAAGAGGTTGATACCATGCTCACCTTGCACGGGTTGCATCTTGTCTTCCACAAGCAATAATATGAACAAAAATCGCTTTCCCAAAAGCCTGCAAGCAGGAGATTGTATAGGAATCATTGCACCAGCAGGACAGATACAGGACAGTATCGCCCTTGAACAGGGAATATCCATCCTTAAAGGTATGGATTTTGAAGTAAAATTTCCCCGAAACCTGTGGCCCGGAACTGGATACCTTGCAGACACTGATAAAAACCGTGCCCTTGAATTCCATAAGATGTGGGCTGATCCCGAGATATCCGCCCTTCTCCCCCTTCGTGGCGGTTTTGGCTCTTTACGTCTCCTCCCTTTCTTAACCCCCAACGATATCAACAGAGAACAAAAACTCCTCCTTGGTTTCTCAGATATTACTGTCCTTCACTCCGCAATACAGCAAACAAATACTATAATAAGTCTTCATAGCCCTGTGCTCACCAGTCTTTTCAAAATTAGCAGCGAAAGTCGACAACGCTTTTACGCATGCCTTACCGGAAATTGGGATAAACCGCTGGAAACAAAGAACGTTGAAGTCCTCCGGGATGGGCCGCCGGTACAGGGAAGACTCATTGGGGGGAATTTGTGCAGCTTGTTGAGTATATTATCAACGCCCGTTGATCAGGACTGGAAGGGAAATATCCTTTTTCTGGAGGATGTCGGCGAACCTCTTTATAAATTGGACAGAATGTTTACCCAGCTTTGGCATTCCGGAAAATTAAATCAACCTTCAGGAATAATTCTAGGCGATTTTTCAATAAATGAGGAACAGGATAGCTTAGAGAAAATCCGTTTCCATGAAGAAATCTGGAAACGAGTATTAGAGCTTACAGAATCAAGTGGTATGCCTGTTTGGGGGAACTTCCCCATTGGACATGGAAGAGATAATCTGACGTTACCCCATGGCGCTGATACTTTAATGGATAGCTCAACGGTAACACTTTCATTTAAATAGTGACGATTAAAACATTTTCTCTGACCAAAGAAAAAAGGAACAAGACTGAACTTTGATAGACTCGTAAAAAGGTCAATTGAGAGATGGCTAAGTAAAAAACTTCAGATGCGAGGTGCGTATGTTTTGTTTGATTTCGGCGTACTAGGGTACGTCGTAATTAAACAAAAAATACAGCAACGAAGCAGGTGAAGAGTTTTTACGGCGCCATCTCTCAATTGACCTTTTTACGAGTCTATCAAAGTGCAGTCTTGTTCCTTTTTTCTTTGGTCAGAGAAAATGTTTTAATCGTCACTATTTAAATGAAAGTGTTACCGTTGAGCTATCCATTAAAGTATCAGCGCCATGGGGTAACGTCAGATTATCTCTT
>CAMZLK010000053.1 GCA_947311475.1 uncultured Desulfocapsa sp. | reverse complement strand
CTTCACAATTTCTGAGTTTTTTGGGTCTTGGTGACATAATTTACCAGTACTAGAACGAGATATTCTAAATATGATGGACTCGTAAAAAGGTTAAAAAATGATGGACTTGGAGATAGCGTAGACTTCGAAAACCTTCATATTCGAGGCACGGAAATTTCTTATCTTTTCGGCGTACCAGGGTAGGTTGAAAAGATAAGAAATTTGCAGTAACGAAAAAGATGAAGAGTTTTTACGAGTCCATCATATTTAGAATATCTCGTTCTAGTACTGGTAAATTATGTCACCAAGACCCAAAAAACTCAGAAATTGTGAAGGTAATTTCTGTGGCCGTGCCTTTAAACCCACAGGAACGCCTCTTTCAAAGCTTGATAAGATTGAGCTTTACCGTGACGAAATGGAAGCTTTGCGACTCTGTGATCGGGAAGGCTTAACTCAGGAAGAAACCGGCCAGAAAATGGGTGTTTCCCGCGGAACCATCCAACGGATAATTACCGTTGCAAGGAGAAAGACTGCCGAGGCAATTTCCGAAGGAAAGGCGCTTGTGTTTGTTGATGAGGAGTTGTAGTTAAGGTTGTAGAAACAGTGTGATAAGTAAACTTCGCAAAGCTTTTCTTAAATATTTTCTCTGGTCTTGTGAAACGCTATATCAGGCCACTTTTCCATAAAGAAATTGAGCATCCATTCGTTTTGGGCAAGATAGGTTAAAAATCCTTCTGCATCGACAGCAAGGGATGCCTGATTTTTCTGCTCAAATTCTGCAAGTCTTTTTTTGTTATCACATTCCACCCAGCGTGCAGCCTGAAAGTCGATGGGTTCATAAATGGCATCCACCCCGTATTCATTTTTCAGCCTGGCAATGGTTACCTCAAACTGCAATACACCGACTGCTCCCATAATATGAGATGTTCCGATATTTGGTTTAAAAACCTGGATGGCACCTTCTTCAGCCAGCTGCTGTAATCCTTTCTGCAACTGCTTCATTTTTAGTGGATTTTTGAGGATTACCCGGCGGAAATGCTCTGGAGCAAAGTTTGGAATACCTGTGAATTTCAGTTCTTCTTTTAAAGTAAACGTATCTCCGATTTTAATTGTTCCATGATTGTGGAGTCCGATGATGTCTCCAGGCCATGCTTCTTCTACATTGGCGCGATCCTGAGCCATGAAGATGGTGGCATTGGAGAGACTGATATCTTTGCCGAGACGATGATGTTTTACCTTCATGCCGCGGGTGAATTTCCCGGAACAGATACGGAAAAAAGCGATTCTGTCCCGATGTGCCGGGTTCATATTGGCTTGGATTTTAAAAACAAAACCGGAGAAATTTTCTTCGTTTGGTTCCACATCCCGGCTGGCGGCAGCTCGTGTACTTGGAGGCGGGGCCATTTCGACAAAGGCATCAAGCAGTTCTTTTACCCCAAAATTATTAACGGCGGAACCAAAAAAAACAGGAGTCTGACTGGCACTCAGGTAATGGTCGTATTCCAGAGGATTGGCAGCCCCTTCAAGGAGTTCAATGTCGTCCCGCAGGACGCTGGCATCATGTTCACCAAGTATTTCGTCAAGGCGTGGGTCACTGAGTGATTCAATGGTGATGCCCCCCTGGTCACGTCCCCCTTCTCCTGCTGTGAAAAGATGTATCTGCTTTTTATATAAATTATAAACACCCTTAAATGTTTTTCCCATCCCGATGGGCCATGACATGGGGGTACATTCTATTTGCAACTTGTCTTCAATGTCTGCCAGGATATCCAGTGGATCCATTCCTTCACGGTCAAGTTTGTTGATAAATGTTATGAGTGGTGTGTTTCGCATTCGGCACACTTCCATCAGCTTTTCGGTCTGTGCCTCAACACCTTTTGCAGAATCAATGACCATGATGGCAGAATCAACGGCGGTAAGAACTCTGTAAGTATCTTCTGAAAAATCTTGATGTCCGGGGGTATCCAGCAGGTTTACCTCGTAGTCGCCGTAGGTGAACTTCATCACAGAAGTGGTAACTGAAATACCGCGTTCCTGTTCAATGGCCATCCAGTCACTTGTTGCATGGCGGTCAGCCTTTCGTGATTTTACAGCTCCTGCCATATTGATGGCACCTCCATAGAGAAGGAGCTTTTCGGTCAGGGTGGTTTTACCGGCATCAGGGTGACTGATGATACCAAAGGTGCGCCTTTTGGCTATTTCATTTTCAAGCTGTGTACTCATGGAAAATATGGTGTGGTGTTTAAGTGTTTATAGCGTTATCGACTTTATTTTTTGGTACCTTATAAAGTGAACTTAAGTATTTCTTGTTGAACAGGGCTATCTATATATAGTATAAAAAGGCGGAGTATTGAACGGGCTGGCAAACTTTTTTTCTCCACCCTTTGTTATCTACCTGTATACCTGAAATTACAACCAGCAAACCATAGGCGTTTTTGTCTGGAAAGAAAACATAAAACGAGAGCAGTATGGATATAAATAGAAGAATACTTGTTACTGGTGGCTGTGGATTCATCGGATCCAACTTTGTCCGTCTTCTTTTAGAGGATCATCCGGACTGGCGTGTTATCAACCTTGATAAACTGACCTATGCCGGAAATCTTAAGAATCTTGAAGGGATTGAAGAAGATGAACACTATGGATTTGTAAAAGCTGATATCTGTGATGCAAAAACGATGGAAGAGTTGTTTGTAAGCGAACAGATTGATTCTGTTGTACATTTTGCCGCAGAATCCCATGTCGATCGTTCTATTACCGGGCCGGCTGCATTTATTCAGACAAATATTGTTGGTACTTTTACCCTCCTTGAGGCAGCAAGAAAAACATGGCTTGATGAATCCTGGAAGGGAAATGAGCCTCGTTTTCTCCATGTCAGTACCGATGAAGTGTATGGCTCACTCGGTGATACCGGGATGTTTACAGAAAGCACCCCCTTTGATCCACGCTCCCCTTATTCTGCGTCAAAGGCATCTTCCGACCACCTGGTGAGTGCCTATTTACATACCTATGGATTGCCGGTTGTCATAACCAACTGTTCAAACAACTACGGCCCTTACCAGTTTCCCGAAAAATTAATTCCTCTTATCTTTCATAATTCCATGACAGGAAAACCTCTCCCGATTTATGGAGATGGAAAATATGTGAGAGACTGGTTGTATGTAAAAGATCATTGTGAGGCCATTGTTGAAGTGTTAACAAAAGGGCAAAACGGCCAGGCCTATAACATTGGCGGAAATAATGAAAAACAGAATCTGGAAGTTGTGACTGGTATCTGTGATACCCTGGATAGAAAACTTGGTTTGCCGAAATCCGGTGAAGCACGTCGCAATCTGATTACCTACGTAAAAGACAGACCAGGGCATGACAGGCGTTATGCAATTGATGCCTCTTTTATCAAAGAACAGCTTGGTTGGGAACCTAAGGTCAGCTTTGAAGCAGGAATTGAAAAGACTGTTGACTGGTATCTTGCAAATCAGGAGTGGGTTGCATCTGTAATTGATGGCTCGTATCAAAAATATTATGAAAAAATGTACAGCTAACGCGGATAAACCGTAAATTATGATGGCGTCGTAAAACTCTTCATCTGCTTCGTTGCTACATTTTTTGTTTACTTTCACTGTACCTTAGTACACCGAAATTAAACAAAAAATGTGCGCCTCGCATATGAAGCTTTTCGAAGTCTGCGCTTATCTACGAGCCCATCAAGTTTACCTGGATAAAGGTTCTTGGAATAACAGGCCATAATACGTTACTCTAACAGTGTTACGTTTTAGAGAAGTACTTTTTAAAAGGAATACGGTATGGAAGATCTTTCAAAATCGCAACGCGCCCGCCTTGCAATACGAACCTT
>CAMZLK010000052.1 GCA_947311475.1 uncultured Desulfocapsa sp. | reverse complement strand
TTGGACACGTCATGGCACCAATTATTTTCTGGATCCACAAACGTGGAATGGGGTGTCACTGGGACGACAGATGGTTGTTCCGCTACGAGTTTTTGAGGACTCTTCACTACACAACCATCTGTCTCTTGCTGGCACCTAGATCCTGATGGGTGACTGGTGCGGTAAGAGATTACCGACACGAATACTCTGAAATAGCGGGTGCGGAAGAAAAGAATCCTTGCGAAGGTCGAGTTATCAGCTGGAACTTAATAAATTTCTTGAAAGGGAAATGATCATTTTTTCCCTAATGGGGAGTTATATACCTTGACAAGGTGCCTTTTAATGGGTGACCCCTCTTCTCTCTTCTCTTTGGGGATAAAACCTCCCGTATCACCCGCCTGTTGTATAAATGTGACAATAATACGTTTGTGGAATTAGAATTTAAAGTCTCGTTCCATCAAGGGGATGGAACAGTTTTCACCATTAATCAGTGATATGGGGGGATTTGATGAAAAGCGTATATCTGAAAATGTTGCCTGCTGTCATGTTGGCTTGTTTTTTGATGACGGGATGTGCCCAGACAATCAGTACCGATGCAGCGAAAGATACTCAATCTGCTGTAAAAGAGGCTACTAAAGAATCTGTAAAAATAAAAGGCCCGGTATACAAGGGTAAGGTCGTGGGCAAATCAAACAAGGCCAAACAAATTTCAATTCAGGTTGGCAAGGGTGATAAGGCTGAGACCATCATGGTAGGTTTCGACGATAACACCAAAGGCGTTGAGCATGCCGCCAAGGGGCATGGGGCCATTATAGCGTGTGAGATTCGCGACGGGAAACCTTTTGCTACTGTAATAAAACCCAAGCTTGCCAAAATGCCTCCCGGAGTGACCATTCTTACTCCTGAAGATGTTAAGGCCTTGATAGAGAGTGATACCAAGTTCATGCTGATTGACTCCAGGCCTGGTGGTCGTTATGCGGCATCCCATCTTCCCGGAGCTGTTTCTATTCCGGTCTGTGAGATGCAGGAACTGCTTCAGAATCTCCCCAAAGATAGAGACAAACTGCTTGTCTTTTACTGCGGAGGCCCCACGTGAGGCATGAGTCCTAAATCCGCCGGTCAGGCGGTTAAAGCTGGATACAAAAATATCAAAGTTATGCTCGCAGGCGAACCTGCCTGGATTAAAGCGGGATATCCTACCTATGCCAACTACGGTTTTGTCTGCCGTGGTAATAATGTGATTATTGATTTACGCAGTGCTGAGAAGAGCACAAAGGCGAGGATCCCCCGTGCCGTCAATATGCCTTTTGCCGATTTTGACTTTACCTATGAGGAAATCCCCATCAAAGCGCCGGTTGTTCTATACAGCGACAACGATAAGGAGACCATGGCAGCCTTGAAAATACTGCAAGAGGAAGGATATAAAAATGTATCTCTGATCGAAGGTGGTTTTCTGGGCTGGAAACGAGTTGGCGGGAATCTGAATAATGGACCGATTGATACGGAAGTCCATTGGCAGCGTAAGCTCAAAGAGGGTGAAATCACGTTGAAGGATTTCAAAAAAGCCATGAAGGATCCCAACTATGCCATTATTCTCGATGTTCGAACAAGGGATGAGGTTAAAGCTGGTAAACTGCCCATGTCTCAACATATTCCCCTGGATGAGCTCTGCAAAGATATGGATCGTTTCTCAACCAAAATTGTTGGAGCAAAAGTGGGTGAAGACGGCAAGAAAATTTATATCCACTGTACCACTGGTTCCAGAGCTGAAATGGCCTACAAAGAGCTGAAGAAGAGGGACTTCAATGCCTTTTATCTTATAGCGGATGTGGAGTGCGACGGATCTGACTGCACCATAGAAGATTAATTTCAGTAGTCAGTCGGCAAACAGGCTGAGACCGTCAAGCAGCCACCGGGTCTCTTCCGGTGAGGTGTTTCTTGAAGGAAGAAGTATTTGATTATACTTCTTCCTTCTTTATCAGTTTGGTATTTTTGGCATTAGATACGTCCTTGTTTGTATAATGTTCAAAGATAATAGAATATTACCAGCGAATTTCAAATTCAGACTCTCCTGAAACAGGATCTATTTCTCTGCTCTCCACCCGGCTTACCTGCGACATGGATGAGCCCTGCGGAAGCCACTCCAGCAACTGTTTAACTATTCCTTCCTCTCCCTGGAATTCGGTCTCAACCGTTCCATCAGGCAAATTCCTGACCCAACCGGTCAAGCCAGGTTTTTGAGCTTCCTGGCGGGTTGTCTCTCTGAAGAATACTCCCTGGACTCGCCCGTGGATGGTGGCGTGTATGCGTTTTATCTGTTCACTCATACCGTTCCTCAGTTGTGTGGATGCGTACGCTGAAACATAGCTGTTACACGGAGAAAAGATGTTCCACAAGAATTTTGAGACCGATTCCGATCAGCACCATGCCGCCGATGATCTCCACCCGTTTACCCCAGACCTGGCCCACTTTTCCACCAAGCAGCATACCGGCTACGGTCAATATTGAAGCCGTAATCCCGATAACCACAGCGGGTGTCCAGATGGTAATCCCGACCACTGCCAGGGAAAGGCCCACTGCCAAGGCATCAATACTGGTGGCTATGGAGAGCACAACCAGGGTCATTCCCCTGGTGGGATCTGTCTTTTTGCTGTTGTCTTCATCTGCAAAGGCTTCATGTATCATATTGCCTCCAACATAGGCGAGCAGGCCAAATGCTATCCAGTGATCATAGGCACTGATCAGAGATTGTATGCTCCGTCCGGCCAGCCAGCCAAGTATGGGCATAAGCCCCTGAAAAAGGCCAAAGTGAAACCCGAGGCGAAAGAGCTGGCGTTTACTGACAGGATGGAGGATCGCTCCTGCGGCCAGTGCCACGGCAAAGGCATCCATGGCCAGAGCCAGTGCTATGAAAAGAAGAGAGAATATATCCATGGATAAATCGAAAGTTTGCTAATGTTGGAGACATTATCCGGACTATAATAGGAAAGTAATCTGAAAGCATCATATTCAACAGGCTTTAAAGATTTATCCCGAATACATTCACAGGCGTCGGCATTTTGGAAGGAAGAAATTATAAAGATTGATAGACTCGTAAAAAATCTTCATCTTCTTCGTTGCTGCAAATTTCTTATCACGAATATAAAGAGTTTTAAGACGCTGGCAAAGATAGCACTTTACATATTCAACTGAATGGTTAAATGTCCTACATTGATTTAAAATCGCTTAGTGTTCATACTTCATTGTGAGGTAATTACTTTCCAATGGATATAAATATTTTATAAGGAGAAATTATGTATTGGAATTGGTTTAAAGGTGGAAGTGCACTGGGAATTGCGTTTTTACTGGCTGTTGTACTGGTTAAGCCCATTGGGGTTTCAACCCAGTTTGTCATACTTGATGGAATTATTGGTGATACGCTCGACAACACACTGGTTGTGGAAGATAAAACTGCTAAAAAAGGGTACAGCAGCAGTAATGCGTACCTTAATAAATCCGGTGGTAAATACGCAAAATCTGTGGCGCACCCTTTGAATTATAGTTTTGTTTTTGTGTTAAGTATGGTTTTTGGAGGTTTGCTTGGCAAAATTTTTCAGGGCGAATCCTCCAGTGGAAAGGTGAAGCAGATTCCGGAAGTGCATCAACGCAGGTTCGGTAATAATCCTGTCATGAGGGGGCTGATTACATTCGCAGGCGGATTTATTGTTCTCTTTGGTGCACGGCTTGCCGGAGGGTGCACCAGTGGTCACATGATGAGTGGCATGATGCAGACTTCAATCAGTGGGTATCTTTTTGCTCTTGCGGCATTTGCTGTAGCAGTTCCCACTGCCATAATAATTTATAAAAAATAGGAGCAGGCCATGGATATTATTTTAGCTGTAATTATCGGCACAGTGTTTGGTTTTGTTCTTCAGCGTATTGGTGCAGCGGATCCGGATAAAATTATCGGCATGTTGCGTCTCACGGATCTGCACCTGATGAGAACAATTTTTGCCGGAATCGGTATATCTTCCGCTCTACTGTTTATTGGAATGATGGCAGGTATTATCGATCCTGGCCACTTGAGTGTCAAGTCCATGTATACAGGCGTTATTTTTGGGGGAATGCTCCTCGGCCTGGGCTGGGCTCTTTCCGGATTTTGCCCGGGAACCGGAGTTGTTGCACTTGGTACCGGAAGAATAGACGCTCTGTTTTTTATCCTGGGGGGGCTTGGGGGAGCAGCAGTCTACATGATGATGTACGGTGGCCTGAAATCCACATTTCTTATGCAGAAACTTTTTGGCGGTAAAGCGACACTCGTAGTAACGGCAAAATCGACAGCAATTCTCGATATGAGCTGGAGTCCATGGATTGCCATTGGAATTGGTATCATGATGTTGATTGTTGCCAAGCTTCTTCCTGAAAAAATCAGATAGTTTATTTTGCTTTTCCGACACGGCTCTTTTGGCTGTGCCGGAAAGGTTTTTTTCGGGGCGGAGGTTGCATCAGCTTCTAGTGCCCATATTAAAGAACAACTGAGCTGGGATCGTCTGGTGAATGCACAACTTTCCAATTCTGTTCCTCAGTATCAAAATCTGCGATTTTACTGATATCCATTTTTAAGTAGCGCCCCTTGCCTGAGACAGCCACAACACCATCGTTAAGCAGGATTTCACCGCTACCTTCAAAAAAACGTTTATTTTCACTGGTAATTCTCGAAACAACCCTGATCTCTTCATCGAGAGGAATGGGTTTTCGTAAGCGCATGGAAAAATCGATGGTTACTCCCCAGATTGAATCAGAGCGGGTCATCATAATTGCCCTGCCAATGGTTTCGTCGAGAATTGTTGCAGCCAGCCCGCCGTGAAGCCTACCGGGATAGCCCTGATGTTCAGAGGCTGGCTGAAATATTGCCAGCAACTCCTCTGTTTCCAATTCATAAAACCTGCTGTGTAGGCCGAACTGGTTGGAAAGTCCACAGGCAAAACACATTTTAGAATTATGTTGTTTTCCTGTTATTTGTATTTCTTTCATGGGAATACCTCTATTTTTTTCCTGGTATGTTTAAGGTGCAGCCTCTGTCTGTTCTTCGATTTTGATCAGGTAGCACAAGCTCCGAAATACCTATTTTCGGACAATCTTCTGATCATTACCGCAGGCTCCTGATCTGTAACTACTCATGGCCTGGATGACTAAATTTGATAAACGCGCAAAAAGGTCAATTGGGAGATGGCTAAGCATCGATGGTAATCAATTTGCGCAATGGGAGAAAGTTTTTTGTTTAAAAGGTCTAACGCAGGTGAACTGCAAGTAAGTGCCTTGTTGCTATTCGTAACATTTTGATATTGTCTCACTCTCATATATTCTTGTTTTTTATTGCTGGAATTATGGAGTTAGGCACTAAAATAAGATAGACTTGGAAAACCGTCATATTCGAGGCACGGAAATTTAAAAAGATAATAAATTTGCAGTAACGAAGAAGATGAAGAGTTTTTACGAGTCCATCATACAACAAAAACATGGAACTTATTGACACCCACAGTCACATTGACCTTGGCGTTTTCTCTGATGATTTTCAGCAAGTTCTGAGCAGGGCAAGAAAGGCCGGAGTTGTTGCCCAGATTCTTCCAGGTGTGCAAAGGAGTGGCTGGGACAGAATAGTTACACTCTGCAAAATGGAAAATGATCTCCATCCGGCCATCGGCCTGCATCCCATGTATTTGCGGTATCACGCTCCCGGGGATATTGTAAAACTTTCGGAGTATGCCTTAAGTGGAAAACTGGTGGCCATTGGTGAGATCGGACTTGATTATTTCATGGAAGGTGGAGACCCATCAGCGCAGCAACAGTTGTTTGAAGCTCAGCTTGAAATTGCTGCAACAGCAAAACTTCCAATTCTTTTACATGTACGTAAGGCCCATGATCAGGTGCAGAAAACACTTCGTAGCACCCATTTTTGTAATGGGGGAATTGTCCATGCATTCAGTGGCAGCCTGCAACAAGCCGAGCATTATTTAAAGCTTGGCTTTCTAATCAGCATCTGCGGAACTGTTACTTACGATCGTGCCACCAGGATTCGTGCAGTTGCAGCACAACTCCCATTACAGTCACTGGTGCTTGAAACGGACTCGCCTGATATCCCTCCCTCCGTCTTTTATGGGCAACGCAACAGTCCTGAATATTTACCGGAAGTCCTTGCAGGTCTTGCAAGAATACGCAAGGAATCAATGGAAGAGATTGCAGAACAAACAACCAAAAATGCCAGAACTCTTCTTGGCCTCCACTTCTGTTAGTAAATAAAAACGCTTCACAGAGAAGCTCTAGAGATGAAAACAATAAAAAACATCCAATTACCCTCTCCTTTCAAAGTTTTTTTTTCTTCAGGAACAGTGCTTCTTATTCTTTTTATTACCATTATCTTTTCAGGTCGCTGGAGAACAAATATTTCCATAAAAAAGCCAACAAATGAAACTGCTCTCAATGAGTGTGTTGTCTTGATCCATGGTCTGGCCAGAACGCATCGTGCCATGTCAGGAATGCAGGATTTTCTAACTGCAGCAGGATATCATACTGTGAGCATGGGATATCCTTCCACCAGCAAAAACATAGAGCAGATAGCAGTTGACCATTTTCCTGCGGCTCTGGAGCAATGTCTGCAATTTCAACCGTCTTCAGTCCATTTTGTCAGTCATTCGCTCGGTGGGATTGTGCTCCGAACGGTATTTAAAAGTCGAAAACCTCAAAAAATGGGCAGGGTAGTAATGCTCAGTCCGCCAAATCAGGGAAGTGAGATAAGCGATTCCCTTAAAGATTGGTGGTTTTATAAATGGTTGAATGGCCCTGCCGGACAACAGTTGGGAACCGATGAAAATTCCCATCCCAATCAGCTTGGGCCTGTGGATTATCCGGTGGGGATTATTACCGGAGATCGCTATTCCTTTTTTGATTTCTGGTTCTCATCAATTATTCCAGGCCCTGACGATGGCAAAGTTTCGGTTGCAAGTGCAGCAGTGGAAGGAATGAGCGATTTTCTGGTTGTGCATGAGGCCCATTCTTTTATTATGAATGCGGAATATGTACAGGAAGAAACCCTGTATTTCCTGAAAAATGGAATTTTTAACCATCAAAAATAAACATTGCTTCCAGTCTCCGGTCTTGACTGGTTTTCTTTTCCAGACAATAAACTGAAAAGGGCTTTGGCAGATTCGATCTGGATGTGGTTCGAGGGAGTTTTCTCAAAGCATTAAAGGTGGGGAACGGACACGATTACTGCTATAATAATTCGTGGGTTGGTGCAGATTTGTTGATGTTGTCGATTTTTAAAGTAAGCTCTGATATTGAATACTCCATAGAAACAGGTGTGTCTTTGTATCATTTTCCGGAAAAGTGTGTTGGCACTTATCCGCCATTGTTGAAAAAGAAGAAAATAAGGATGGAAGAAGTGACTCAACTCGAAAAGGACGGCCAGCAGTGAAACGTTTTCTTCTTATTAGTGCTCTTTTGATTAGTGTATTTTTTCTTGCCGGGGGGCTGTTTCTTAAAAGAGGAGTCACGCTTGAAAACTTTAGCGCAGGTTCGGCAAATTTAAGCAATATATCTCTTAAATGGCAGAATAAACTGGAACTGCAGATTGAAAATCTAAGCATTGAAATACCACAGAATGAAGCAGGGCAGCAAGCACCAGACTTAAGTGTCATAGAAAAAATCGTCCCTCTTGTAAAATGGGTGGATCGGTTTTTTTCAAAGATCTCTATTCAAAAGATCAGTGTTTCTGAAATAAGCGGCAGTCTCCTGTATCAAACATCCCGAAGCCATATCACACTCTCATCTTCCTTACTTGCCGGAAGAATTAATATCAGGTTGGATGGCGATACACTGATTGCTGATTTCAAAGATTTACAGAGTGAAAAGTTTCATACCCGTGCGTCTGGAGATATCCGGATTGATTTAAAAAAACAGTCAGGTGGCGGCCATATTTCTGTGAATATTGCAGAGTCTTTGCCCATGCTTATAAAGCTTTCTCTGGATACGAAACAATTTTCTTTTGAAGGACAGGAAAACGGGAAGATCACAACAATCACCCCTTTTGTGGATCTCTTCGGATTGGAACAGAATATCCAGCAATGGATCACCGAGTACCTCACCGGCAGTCGTTATGAGTTAAAAACATTCAGGGGCGATTTTCCCTGGAGTGAACCTCTGCACATTCTTGAAAGCTTTTATGCTGAGGTACGGGTTCACGATTGTGAGTACACTTTTGCACCAGGTCTTGAGGCAATAAAAAGTGATTATGGGGATGTGGTTTTTCAAAAGGGAGTACTTGTTATTCTCCCCCATGATGCAAGCTTCTATGGACAGGATACTGAGGACTCCTGGTTGGATATCGATTTTAATGACCCTGATAATATTCTCCTCACGGCCAAAATTCTAACCCATGCCCAGGCGAACCAGGACATTATCAATCTTATCAAATATTACGATATCTCTTTACCTTTTCTGCAGACAGAAGGGAAAACGAAAACTGATTTAACCCTTACTGTCAATCTTGAAACCGAGGAGGTAACGGCCCATGGTACTTTTGTTCTTGATGCTGGTCGTGTGGATTATAATGGAGAAAATTATGGCGTGAAGAATGCTGTGATCGGGCTTGATGATACTGTTATGACGTTTAAACAGCTCGAGGTCAGTTTTGACGACATGTTTGTGGCGGATGTTAAAGGGGTTTTTGATGCAGAAAGGGACACGGGAGCCCTTGATATCCTACTCAAGGAGGGCTCTTTTGCCATGGGGGGATCAATGCTGCTTCTTGATGGCATTGCAGATAAACCCACTATTCATTGTGAAATTCGCCCCGAAGGATCGGTGGTAACAGGATCGGCATCATCCTGGAAACTTGGCTTTCTGCCACTTCAATTCGGCCCCTTCACATCAACAGGTTTTTCTCTGGACGACCTTTCCGGTACGCTTACTCCCACATTACTTTCTTTCCAGGGTGGTGTGTCTGCTGAAGTGTCAGGTACATTTTCCATATCAGAGCAGATTTTTAACATGCAGGCAAAACTTCTAAAATGCGAAATGAAAGACTTAAGGCTTGTGGAGAGTCAAGAACCGTTGACAGTTCAGTATGATGATGGTTTGACGATTCGATGTGCAAAAGAATCAAAGTGGCTGGTAAACGATGTACCGGTAATTCTTGCTCCGGCAGAGTTTAAGGTAGCCGATAGCGTATATTCCATGACCGGCGGCAGAATAATTTATGGAGATTATTTTGAGAGTGATATCTCGGGGCACTATAATTATGAAACAAAACAAGGGGTTTTTCAACTCGATAACCTTGTTATCAAAGAAGAAAATCTGGGAAACATTCTGACATCTGACCATACTGTTTCCGTACAACTCGACGGAAGAGAAGATAAACTTTTGTTTACAGTTCCAGATTTTGGCATTGAGTTCAGCAGTGATGCAAAGAAAGGCTGGTCCCTTATTTTTAGAGATTTAGCTGCTGTTTACGACCATTCCCCGATACTTCAGCAGTATATGGTGGATGCTGGCAGCCTTGCGATTGTATCAAAAAACAATGGGAAGTGGTATCGATTTTCAGCAAATATTTCCTATCGATACGCATTGCTGGCTAAAGATGGAAGTCCGGTTTCACAATATATTATTTATGGAAAGGCGGGTAGTGACGGACTCTCGGCAACAATTAATGATGATGTGCTTCTGAGCTATACGGACAAAATTCTTATATCCTCCAAAGGTATCTCTTTTAATCTTCCAGGAATTATTCAACTGATAAAGGATTATTCAGAAGCAATCCCTGAGGATTCTAAAGAGAAGATGAAACTGCAGTACAAAATTGAGGCTGAGGACACAGGTGTCATGCTCACGGAAGACAGGATGGTTTTGGCTGATCGGATCAGTCTTGAGTCTCTTTCGTCGGGGCATGTGAAAGCAAAACTGAAACATGGCGCAGGGTCTGTTTCCATGGATATTGAAGGTTCAGATTTTTCCATTGCGGGTGAAAAACTTAATGAAACTTTTATGGATGCCCTTATCCCGGGTTCAGACTTTAAGAAGGGAAGTATGGCAGTGGCAGCAAAGGGAAATTTTGATGAGTACTCTGTCGTTGTTAAAATTACAGACACAGTTTTAAAGGAATTCAACACGTTAAATAATATTCTTGCCATGGTGAATACTATCCCTGCACTGATTACTTTCAGCTTGCCTTCTTACAGCCTAAAAGGTCTACCGGTGGAGTCCCTAGTTGCTGGTTTGACAATAAAAGGTGGAATGGGAACCTTTGATACTCTGGAACTTAAATCACCTGAAATCAGTATGCTGGGAACAGGGTGGATAGATTTTGTGAGAGAGCGGATTGGAATGGATTTGAACCTGATTACCAGAGCTAAACACAATATTAATAAGATTCCTCTGGTGGGATATATTCTCGTTGGGAAAGAAAAGAAGCCATCTATTACTGTGAAGGTTTCCGGAGATTTGTTAAATCCCGATGTGGAGCATTCAATATTCCGGGAGGTGGCGACTCAACCATTTTCCATGGTTTTTCGTACACTGGCCTTGCCAGGTCATCTGGCTTCCCGCATATTTGGTTTAAAACCGGAGAGCGAGCAGAAGGTGAAGGAACAAGCCAATATCAAGGACAAATCTGAAGCGGATTCCTGGGAGGCGACCTCGGATTAAACATTTGAACTGAGAGTCTCTAAGGCAGGTAAACTGCAAGTAAGTGCCTCGAAGGTCTCTCTTTGTTCGCTATCTGTTGCCTATGCCAATAATTTGAGTTTGAAACACTTTTTATTTTCCTGTTTTTATTACAGATTTTCAGGAGTAAGGCACTAAAAGCAAAAAAGGCAGAATCTCAATAAGAGATTCTGCCTTTTTGCATTCTGTTCTACAGACTGTAGAAAATCAGCAACCGCCGATATTTCAACCTCCAGCTTTGGCTGGGGGCGCAGGAGCTGCTCCTTCCTTGGTTACCGGACTGCCGATGGCGGAGCGGGAAACCTTGATTCTCACCTTGTCAGCAATTTCCAGTGTGACAACGGTATCGGTAAGGCCGGTGATGGTTCCGTAAATACCACCTTTGGTAACAATCTTATTGCCGGTTTTAAGATCGTTTAAAAACATTTGCTGCAGTTTGGCCTGTTTTTGCTGAGGCCTGATGAGCATGAAATAAAAGACACCAAAAATAAGAATAAGGGGGATAAAAGAGGCAAGGCCTCCTGCTCCACCTGCGGCTCCACCACCTGCTGCGTATGCGACTCCTGTCATGGGTAATTCCTCCGAGGATCAATGAAAAAATGCTAATTTATTGTTTTATGTTACTTCAAGCGAGAAAGTGTAATCACTCTCCCTCAAGCCTGCCATAAAAATCGTTACGAAAGCTTGAAAAGCAGTCCTTTTCAATGGCTTCTCGCATCCCGGACATCAGATGCAGATAATAGTGCAGGTTGTGAATGGTGTTTAGGTGGTAGCTGAGAATTTCCCGGCACTGAAAAAGATGGCGCAGGTATGCTCGTGAATAGTTGCGGCAGGTGTAGCAGTCGCAATTGGAGTCAAGGGGCCGTTTGTCATCACGATATTTTGCGTTTTTGATAACCACTTTTCCAGTGGAGGTAAACATTGTTCCGTTCCTTGCATTTCGGGTGGGCATCACACAATCAAACATATCCACACCCCGATATACTCCTTCCACAAGATCTTCAGGAGTGCCTACTCCCATGAGATAGCGTGAGTAATTCTCAGGAAGATGCGGGATGGTGGCTTCTGTCATATCCTGCATAATGGCTTTGTCTTCACCAACACTTAAGCCTCCAATTGCATAGCCGTCAAATCCAATATCAATAAGTGTTTCCGCATGTGCTTTTCTCAAATCATGGTGCATCCCGCCCTGAACAATCCCAAAGAGGAGTTGGCCGGTATCACTTTGAGCATCCCGGCACCGTTGTGCCCAGCGACTGGTAAGATCCGTTGATCTAATGGTCTCTTCCAATGTTGCGGGGTAGGGAATGCAGGTATCAAGGCACATCATGATATCTGAGCCCAGTGCTTCCTGTACATGGATGGCATCTTCAGGACTTAAGAAGAGTTTTGCGCCATCAAGGTGTGAGCGGAAAGCTGCTCCTTCTTCTGTTATTTTGGCAAGTTCTTTCAAACTGAAAATTTGAAATCCTCCAGAATCGGTGAGGATTGGGCGATCCCAGTTCATAAATTTATGAAGCCCGCCGAAGCTTTTTATGAGCTCCTGGCCGGGGCGAATGAAGAGGTGATAGGTGTTTCCAAGAATAATCTGGGCATTCATCTCTTTTAAATTTTCAGGGGTGACTGATTTCACAGTCGCCTGGGTGCCAACCGGCATAAAAATTGGCGTCTGGATGGCTCCGTGGAGTGTTTTTAATGCTCCCCTGCGGGCGGCGCAGTCGGTTGATGTAGCTTTGAGGGTAAAAGGGGATTTTGCGTTTGCGACCATATTTTGTATTCCAGCTGAAGGGAGTTCTTTTTGCTTATAAATTAATTGATGGCGTACAATAATAGCACTTTGTGGGAATTGTAACAGAATTTTTTATGCAGGATTAATTATGTTTTGTGGAAAGTTGTGCATCAGCAATAGAGTTTTATGGAGGTTTCTGAAGGCCAGGGAGGGGCTCTGTTGCAACTGTTGAGAATATCCGTTTTATCTATTGAATTTCAATGTGTTGCTTTGTTACCCCAAATTGCTTTCAATCGTTTGTCACGACCACATTTCCAGCGATAGGCTTTGTAGCGAAGTGTATTGTTTTTATAATAATCCTGATGGTAACTTTCTTTGCCCTTGATGGGGTAGAAGCGAGTTGCATCCCGTATCGGTGTTACAACTTTTTTACCGGGAAATTGTTCAATAACACTTTTTTTAGATTCTTCAGCAAGTTTTCTTTCTGCTTTGTC
>CAMZLK010000051.1 GCA_947311475.1 uncultured Desulfocapsa sp. | reverse complement strand
CTAGGAGCTTGTCCGAGAATAGGCATTTTGGTCAAAATCGAAGAATTTTCAGAAAATAAGCGCAGCCATATGATTGATATTGCGAGCATTATTTTTTGACAATTCTGAAGAGTTTGGGCAAAAGGGCATTCTCGGACAGGCTCCTAGAAATCACCTTTGAGACCATATCCGAGGATCAGAGGAACATATTTTTCTTTCCGGTATCCGAAATCCCCTCCTCCCGCCAGGTCAAATCGCAACTTCCGCAGGGACTCACACCAGAATATAATCGGCATCCACCGTTACCCTCCCGACCCCATCAATCAAAATTGCGTTTCTATCCTTCCCGCACAGAGAATAGTAGCGAACCTTGTCTACATCTTCATCTATCACTGCGGCAAGGCGTTTTTGCAGCTCGCGCAACTCGGATTCCTTGAGGTGACACTCAAAAACAGAGCGCTGTACCCGTACACCGAAATTCTCCATCTGTCGGGCCACATTACGCAGCCTCTTTGCATCGTGTATATCAAAACAGATCAGATGCATCGTCATACCCTGTAAAAATCCGGATCATCGGTGAGAAATCCTCTGCCCTGCCGTCCTATTTTTCGTTCACACCATTTACAGACAAAATAGTAACGTACCGAATCACCTTTCGCTATCCTGCTCACTATTTCCGCACGAAGCCTGTTAAGCTCTGTGCGGCTTATATGACATTCAAAAATTGAATACTGCACCCGTTGCCCATGGTTTTGTAAACAATCTGCAACCTGCCTGCGTATCCTGCTGCTGGAAATATCATAGGTGATAACCCACAGCCCGCTCATCGTAAGATCAATGCCTTATACGTTGCATCTTTTCCCTGAATAACCCTTGCCAGGTGTACTATCTGATGCTCCATGCAACGCCGATAATCAAGCTGCTCTCCGCTGACAGGATAAATCAGCCTGGAATTGAGCTTTTTTTCAAGTTCGCTGATAAACAGTTTTTTAGCACGGACACCCAGCAGACATGGTTTATCAGCAGTTGCAGAGACCGTAAAATCATCCGGGCTAATCCTGCGGTTCAACACCAGATTCAGCACCACAGAATCCACCACCATTGCCCTGAACTCTTCTATGATATCAGAGATAAGTGCGGGATGCCCCGGCCGCACCGGATGCAGGAAACCAACATGCGGATTTAAGCCACGACCGCGAACCAGTGAGTACAAATTATAATAGAGCAGTGTATAGCCATAGGAAAGAAGAGAATTTACGGGGTCAGTGGGCGGATTTTTTCGTCGCCCGGAAAACCTCCAGTCGGGATCATGCAGAGAGGCAAGGGCCTGAAAATATCCACGGGCAGCTGATCCTTCATGGCCCCGTATTTCATCAAGGTCTGTTGCTCGCGCCAGTTTATCAAGGGATTTTTCCAGGGAGTTTATGGTATTGCCAAGGAGAACTGTATTCCTTCGCCGTTTCTGTCTCCGTAACAGTACACGGCTGTTTGTGATTTTTCCTTTGAGCACTGCTTTTGCAAGGTTGAGGCAAAACACAGTATCGGATGCGCAGTTGAATTGATCCCGATGCAGAAGGACAGGATCGGTGTCGAAGCCATCAATTATACCGTAAAATTTTCCATGCCCTGATAATAAGAATATCGGGATTTTTTCCGTAATACAAAACTGCATTGCCTGGGTGGTGATCTGGATATTCCCGTACACCATCACCTGATCAACTTTAATGGCCGGAATCCGCTGTACAACCTTTCCTGACCGACGGATGGTAAATCGTTCCGACTCCTTGCCCAGCACAACGCCCGGCGTAAACAGGTACATGGTTCGCAGAAGCGGGTCGTGGTTTGTCCGTTGCAATGCATCTTCGCTTTCAGGCGACTCCATAAAAGGTTCTGCCGGGGGCAGCGGAGTATCAGGAAAATCATCAGGAGCCACACCTGCGGCACTGAAGGCCTCGGCCATACTTGTTTCCGGTGGAGTTTCCCGGTCTTTTTCCGGCTGCGGTATCTTGTCTGGTATTTCTGCCAGCTCACGGAAATCCACTTCTTCCGGATGAATCAGCGGATACTGCGCCTTTATGGTCAGGGAGCGGATAAAATCCACACCTAAAAAGCGAAAGCCACGGTTGAAACTTGCGACATCACTTTTGGATTTATTTATGCGGAGTTTCAGGCTCTGGAGAACCTCTTCAGTGAACTCCATTGCCTTTTCCGCACGTTTTTTGTTTTTACAGAGGATGATAAAATCATCGGAATAACGAATCAACCGGTAATTCCTGCCCAGCATGGCTTCATCGAGTTTATCGAGGTACAGATTGGCAAGCAGCGGCGACACCGGGGACCCCTGGGGCACACCTTTTTTGACAAATTCTGTACTTCCACCGTCCCGGACAACCGCCTGTAGCCACAACCTGATAAGATGGAGAATTTCCCCGTCCGTAATGAGCTTCTGCACTTCATCCATCAGACGGGAATGATCGATTTCGGTAAAATAAGATTTAATATCCACATCAACCACCCAGGTAAATCCCTGATCCCGCAGATGTTCGATTTTCTCCACAGCCATTTTCACCGAGCGGCCGCGCCGATAGGCAAAACTGCACTCTTCAAATTCTGCCTCAAAAACAGGGGTGATAATCAATGATACCGCAGTCTGCAACACCCGATCACGCACTGCGGGGATGGAAAGTGGGCGCATACCGCCGCTTTTTTTGGGGCTATAAACACGCAGGAGGGGCTTGGGACGGTACGTCCGGTACAGAACTTCATCCTTGAGAAGAGCCAGTTTGGAGAACAGATTCCGCTCGTAGGCGGCCAGGCAAACACCATCGATTCCGGCACAGCCGTCATTGGATTTGACCTTGTACCAGGCCTGGAGAAGATTTGCATCGGAAAGAACCTGACTGATGGTGATATCGGTCATGGGTGAGCCTCCCAGAAATTATGATACAGCTCTCACAACTTCAGGTATCTGCCAAT
>CAMZLK010000050.1 GCA_947311475.1 uncultured Desulfocapsa sp. | reverse complement strand
CCCGATACGTACTTTGCTCATGCTGATTCCATCCACAAATTAATCAAATAAGATGGCGTCGTAAAAAGCTTCATATGCGAGGCGCACATTTTTTGTTTAATTTCGGCGTACTAAGGTACGTTGAAATTAAACAAAAAATGTAGCAACGAAGCAGATGAAGAGTTTTTACGACGCCATCTTATTTGATTAATTTGTGGATGGAATCAGCATGAGCAAAGTACGTATCGGGATGGTGAATTTTATCAATACGGCACCGATTTATGAAACCTGGAAGACTCGTACCCATCCACCTGACTGGCATGTTGTTGAAGCGCCACCCTCCACCTTAAATAAAATGCTTGCAAATGGTGAGCTGGATATGGGGTTTGTGTCATCTTTTGAATATGCTGTGCGTCCTGAAGAGTATCGTATTCTTTCTGATCTTTCCATCAGTGCAAATGGCTCGGTTGGCTCAGTATTTCTCTTTTCAAAAGTAGCTCCAAGTGAGTTAGATCAACAGACAGTTCTTCTCAGCGGCCAATCTGAGACATCTATCAGTCTTGTTAAGGTACTTCTTGAAGAATTTTTTAAAGTGTATCCACATTATGAAGTAGGCGATGTGAATGGGCCCAAAGCAGAAAACGCGCAGGGAATTCTCGCCATTGGAGATCAGGCATTACGGCTCTCAGCAACTGATGCATTTCCCTTTAAACTCGACCTTGCAGAAGTCTGGTGTCAATACACTGAATTGCCATTTGTGTTTGCAGTGTGTGCTGCACGTGAAGAATTTTGCCGAAGATCACCTGAAATCGTTTCTGCCATTCACCATGAATTTCTGTTTTGCAAAGGAGAGGGCAGTGTGCAACTGGAAGCCATCTGCGAAACCGTGGCTCCACGTATTCCCATGCATCCTGATGAATGTTATGTGTATCTTCGTGCAATAGAGTATGGTCTGGGGAAGAGGAAAAAGTTGGCATTGGAAACATTCTTTCAATATCTGATTGATCGTAATGAAGTATCACCTCGCTCAGTCCCATTGAATATTTTTGAGAAGTAAGGGATTCTAAGAAAATGAAGAAAATTATTGTGGCGGTGACAGGTGCTTCGGCCATGATTTATGTGCAATCCTTCCTTGAGCTGCTTGCAACTGAGGAGATTATTGTCCATGGGATTTGCTCTGATGCCGGAGAAAAGGTTCTTGCAATTGAGTGTGGAAAAAATTCAAGACAACTTCCTGCGGTAACGAAATGGTTTGATTGTAAAGATTTTGCAGAAGCTCCGGCATCTGGTTCTGCTGGCTATGATGCCATGGTGGTAGTGCCCTGCTCCATGGGAACACTTGCTGCAATCGCATCAGGAATTACATCGAACCTGATTCACCGGGCAGCTGATGTAATGCTGAAAGAACAAAAACAGTTGATTCTCGTAACAAGAGAAACCCCACTCAATAGAACGCACTTAAAAAATATGCTGAGCGCCCATGATGCCGGCGCCATAATATGTCCCCCACATCCCGGATTTTATTTAAAGCCTCAAAATCTTCACGAAGCAGCAATGACATTTTCATGGAAAATTGGGGATCAGATAGGTCTTGACATGAAGGGGCGAAAACGGTGGGGGAGTAAGGTTTAATGTTAAAAAAGATCGCGATCCTTCTTGAGATGATTAAGTTTAAGCTTACCATCTTTGCTATGCCCTTTGCCTTTACAGGCGCATTTCTCAGCGCAAGAGGTGTTCCTGGCTGGCGCAGCTTTTTTTATGTGGTTCTGGCCATGGTTGGAGCAAGAACCTGTGCCATGGGCTTTAATCGGATTGTGGACGCTAAATTTGACGGTGCTAATCCAAGAACGGCTGAACGTGCAATTCCAGCGGGGGCCGTAAGCAGTCTTGAAGCGTGGAGCATGGTAAGTATTGCAGGCGGGCTGTTCTTTTTTGCGGCTTGGTCACTCAATCCACTGACTTTGCAGCTGGCACCCTTTGCTTTGGGACTCACTCTTTTTTATTCTCTCACCAAACGTTTTACTTCCTTTTGTCATCTTGTATTGGGGGTTGCCCTTGCATTCTCACCACTTGGCGGCTGGGTCGCCATCCAGGGTAGTCTGACAAATTATCCATGGGCACTTTCGGCCGCGGTCCTTTTCTGGGTTGCAGGTTTTGATACGGTTTATGCATGTCTTGATGCTGATTTTGATCGTAAAGCAGGGCTTCATTCCCTGCCATCGCGTATTGGACGACGAAATGCTTTTCGTTTAGCAGCTGTTTTTCATATGCTGGCTTTCCTCCTATTTATTCTTACTGGACTTCAGGCGCACTTAAATATTCTTTATTTTATTGGTGTTTTTATAGCAGCTTGTGCCCTTTTTTATCAGCATAGGATTGTGAATCCTGATGATCTCTCAAGGATTCAGATGTCATTTTTCTCCATGAATGGTTTTATCAGTCTGGCATTATTTCTATCTACCTGGTTTGCGTTATTAACAGAGTAACCATGAGAATCCGTATTCTTCCAGTGATTATTATTATGAGTTTGATCGTGATTGACTCAAGATCAGGTTTTGGGGAGTCATTTCCCCTTGGAGTGATTAATCCTAAAATTGCTGCGACTAATCAGGGAAAGGAACAGCTGACTTATAAGGTTTCGTGGAGTGGTGGCATCAAGATTGGTGAGCTGCAAATGAATGTCAATAAAACGGGAGAGAATGGCAATCGTTTTGAATTAAACGTAAGTGTAAAGGATTCGGGCCTTTTCCATTTAATTTATCCTGTTAATGACAGGTTTAGAACCGTCGTGGATGGAGTGAAAAGACTTCCCTTACGTTATGAGGTTATTCAAAAAGAAGGAAAGAGTTATACAGCTAGGCGCTACACTGATTATGACCAGCAAAACGGCAGAATAGTGTATAAGAAGAACGATCTGGAGCCGGAGCTATTTAAGGTGGAGGGTGAGGTTCATAACGAATTTTCCTCGTTTTTTGTTACTCGACTACTGCATCTGGATTCTGACCATCCTGTTGTTGTGCCAACATTTGCCGACGGAAGCAGGCATAAAGTCGTTGTGAGGACAGGTAAACCTCTCCGTTTTAAAAAGACGATTTTGGGGGATGTAAATGTGTTACCCGTGACCCCTCTTATGAAATTCAAAGGCCTCTACGATAAAGAGGGGGACACAACCATCTGGCTTACCGATGATGAATGTCGCATCCCTGTTCGTATTAATTCTAAGATACTTGTTGGATCACTCACAGCAGAACTTGTTTCTTACTCCAATCCTTTTTGCGAGGAGCAGTCTGTCTATCATAAAGACATTCCCGCAAGCTCAATAAATATGCAAAAGCTTGAACTTGGAGATTGAATTATAAACACCTCCTTTTCTAGTATTGATAATATCGGAAAAGTGTTTATAGTTGGCGCAAACAATGTGCTTACAATTTGTCTTATAACTCAAAATTCAATCGATACATTAGGAGAATAGCATGAAACTCATTCTTTTGGGTGCCCCTGGCGCCGGTAAAGGGACTGTTGCAAAATTACTCACCGCCATTGATGGTTCTGTTCAGATTTCCACGGGAGACATTCTTCGTGGTGCCGTGAACGCTGGTACTGATCTTGGAAAGGAGGCAGAAGGCTACATGAAACGTGGCGATCTGGTTCCAGATTCTCTCATCATGGGAATTATGGAAAGCCGCCTTCAGGAATCCGATTGCGAAAATGGTTTTCTGCTCGATGGTTTCCCACGTACCATTCCACAGGCTGAAGCACTTACAGCACTCTTGGAAAAGCTTGATATTAAACTTGATATGGCCGTGGAAATTGATGTTCCAAAAGATATTATTCTGGATAGACTGTGCACCCGCCGCACCTGTGAAAACCCTGATTGTCAGGCGATTTACAATGTGAAATCCAATCCACCAAAGGTAGAAGGTATCTGTGATAAATGCGGTGCCAATGCCATTCAGCGTGAAGACGAAACCGAAGAAGCTATCAGCCATCGTCTTGCAACATATAATGAGAAGACTGCTCCTCTCATCGGGTTTTACAAAGAGGCAGGATTGCTCCTGAGTGTTCCAGCGACTTCAAGCGATGCTGTAATTGATGCTGTTAAAGAGAAATTAAATCTGTAAAAGTGTAGTTTTTGTCTGTTTATGGGGAAAGTGAACTGTTTTGTTTTCTTTCCCTTTTTTTATACAAAGGGGAATGGAGATGAGTGAATCAGTATTGGAAACCAGTTATGAAGGTTTGGATCTAGTGCATCGCGGAAAGGTTCGTGATATGTACGCAATTCCTGGCCATGACGATAAGTTATTGATGGTAGCCACTGATCGTATCTCCGCTTTTGATGTTGTGATTGATGCTATCCCCGGTAAGGGAGAAGTGTTGACGCAACTTTCATTGTTCTGGTTTGATCTGCTTGGTGATATTGTTCCCAACCATCTCATTACTGCAGATGTTAATGAATACCCTGAAGTTTGTAAGCCTTATGGTGCTGAGCTTGATGGGCGTTCCATGCTTGTACATAAAACACAGCCTTTGAGTGTTGAGTGTATTGTGCGTGGTTATATTTCCGGCTCTTTTTGGAAAGCGTATCAGGAAAATACCACAGTATGCGGTTTTGAATTCCCTGCTAATCTTCAGGAATCAGAAAAACTTCCAGAAGTTATTTTTACCCCTTCAACCAAAGCAGATATTGGTGCTCACGATGAGAACATTTCTGTGAGTGCAATGGAAGAGCTCCTTGGAAAGGAACAAACTCGGAAAATAGCAGATATTAGTGTGGAATTATATAGCAGAGCCGCTGATTATGCACGATCCAAAGGTATCATTATTGCCGACACCAAGTTTGAACTGGGTTTGTTGAACGGTGAATTGATACTGATAGATGAGGTTTTGACACCAGATTCATCACGTTTCTGGGCCCTTGATCAGTATGCTCCAGGAAAGGGGCAGGCAAGTTTTGATAAACAGTTCCTTCGTGATTATCTGCTGACACTTGACTGGGACAAGAATCCCCCGGCTCCCAAGGTGCCTCAGGAAATTATTGATAAAACAAAGGCGCGCTACGAAGAAGCTTTGGAAAAAATCACCAGAGGGTAATCCTTCTACTTTCCAACAAATTCACATATTGTGCTGATTAGCTTATCAAAGGGGATAGGCTTTGTCAGGTAGGCGTTCATTCCTGCATTTTTGCACTGCATTTCAAAATCGGTTGTTGCCTGGGCGGTGAGCGCCACTATGGGTATTGGCAGGTGAGAGGAATCTTCTTCTTTTTCCCTGATTCTTCTTGTTGTTTCAAGACCGTTTAGCACCGGCATACGAATATCCATAAGAATGATATCTGCTGAGCTTTCTTCCATGGCAACAAGGAGTTCCTTTCCATTTTCGCACACGATCACAGTTCCTCCCTGTTCCTCCAGGTAGGCCGAGATAATGCGCTGATTGATAAATTCATCTTCTGCCAGAAAGATCCTGATTCCGGACAGCGGTTTTACGCGAGGGGGTTTTGTCCTTTGAGTTTCAGGCTCAGCTTCAGGTTTGTTTTTATTACCCACGTCACATCGAATGGTAAAACAGAATGTGGATCCCGTGTCATCAGTACTTTCAAGCCACAATTCTCCCTGCATATGCTGTACAAATTCAGCACTGATGGCAAGTCCAAGTCCTGTTCCTTCAACAACAGTATTCTTTGCAAGAACACCTCTGTCAAAGGCATTGAATATCGTTTCTTTGGCCTCATCTGAGATACCATAGCCACTGTCTTTTATAGTGAACAGCAGTTCCACTTCTTTTGCCGGGGTGTTTGACAGTAACTCAACCTTGAGCAGGATGATTCCTTTTTCACTGAATTTAATGCTGTTGTTTATGAGATTAATAATGACCTGCCTGATACGGCCGCTGTCACAAATAAGTGCATCTGGAAGCTTTTCCTGGAGCTTTGACTGAATCGAAATATCCTTGTTCTGATTTTTGATCTGTATCTGCATAAAGTCAACAATTTCATCAATTAACTCAGATAGTGAACAAGGAGAACAGTGGAGCTGAAATTTTCCTGATTCAATCTGAGAAAGATCCAGGATAGAATTTACCACTGTTTGAAGGCGTTGGCCGGAAGTTGAGGTCATTGAAAGAAGTTGTTGCTGCTGTGGACTGAGCGGTTCCTTCCCGAGCAACTCAAGCATACCGATCATACCATGGAGTGGTGTACGTATTTCATGGCTCATATTTGCCAGAAAAATTGATTTTGCCTGACTTTCTTTTTCAGCATCAATTTTGGCAAGAATTGCTATTTTTTCTTCTCGTCGTCTTCGGCGAACTTCCTGTTCTCGTAATGATTTGGATTCTTGAAGTTGATTACTTAAAGCGTTGAAGGCATTTCCAAGATTTTGAAGTTCAACATCATCTGGCAATGTAACGCTCACTTCTTCACCCTGAAGTATGGCTGCTGATTCCTGGGCAAGGAGCTGCAATGGCATTATAATCTTTTTGTTGCTGCTCCATCCAGTTAGTGCAGAGATAATTAAAATAAGAAATATAATGAAAAAGAACAGCATAATAGAGCGTACTGTGGGGGCAATGGATTTTGCTGTATCGATATTTACGACAATGGTCAATTGCAGTCCATGAAAATCCAGCGGAGATGAAAAAGACATATACTGAGCATGATTGATTAGTATATCTCCATTCCATTCCTGAGTAACAGTAAAGGTAATATGGGAAGGAAGTGTTTGATATCGTTTTGTAATGACCCTCCTTTCAGGATTAAGAATAATAATATTGAGATTGGCGGGAAGTTCTGTTTGATTAATTTTTTCCTGAAGACGATCATAAGAGACAAGGGCTGAAATAACCCCCGCAATGTGGGAATCGGCCTGAAAATGGACAGGTTGGCTGATGCCAATTGCCATATCGTTCTTATTTATTGTTATTTGACTGACATATGGTTGGCCAGTATGGTTGGGGAACTCAAAAAGAGCAGGGTTTTTTGAGAATATTTCAGAAATGGCAGCATCATGACTATTTGAAACAGAGCTTTTGATTATCCCGTTACTGTCGTAAAAAGTAAGTGCTGAGAATGCATTGTTGTTAACTTGTAATGCTTCAAGGAGCTGATATTGAAGATAATCATTCTGTGCTAGCCGCTCCACGTGCTGGCTGGTAGTTTTTAACTCGTGAAGAAGTGTCTCCAGATATATGGATAGTTGAGTATTTATGTTTTGGCTGGTTGTACTAAGCTGTTGCCTTACCAGTTCCCGGTTTGAAGCGTTATGCTGGTAAAGGAAAAATGCACCCATAAGAAGTGCCTGTATAAGTATGACACCAACAAATATAGAAAGTATGCGAGTACGAATAGTTATGCGCATTTTCTTTGGATGTGAGAAGAGGCTCTTTTATTAAATTGGTGTGAAGTAGGATTGAAAGAATCTGTCTTCATTATAACGGATCATCAGGGAATGTCTAATGAAAACAGAAGGTATCTGTTTGAAGTTTCAGCACAAGATACAAAAAAAGGGGACACTGTCTAAAAGACCGTATCCCCTTTTTGGTATATTCCGTAATGGTGCCCGAAGCGAGAATCGAACTCGCACAGCCAGAGGCCGAGGGATTTTAAGTCCCTTGCGTCTACCAGTTCCGCCATTCGGGCATGCATTGCTTTTACCACAGAGCTGATTTGTTTGTCAATTGTCAAAAGTCTTGTT
>CAMZLK010000049.1 GCA_947311475.1 uncultured Desulfocapsa sp. | reverse complement strand
AGGAATTTTCATTTTTTACGAGACCTGTAGCTGCTCTTCAAATATTAAAAGACGAATATCGAACAAGGAATGTCGAATCGCGGAAGGGGAAAAGCCTTAGAGCAGTCGTCTGTTATTCCGATCAGTGAGTAAGTTTCTTGTATCTTCGTTTCAAAGTCTGATGGACGGCAGTACTCAGGGGAACTTGATACCGATTGCTCAAATTATCCATGAATTAATTCTAATTTTGTTTATAGTGGGAGTTCGTTTATAAAATAATATGCTGTGGAGCGGTTTTCGAGCTCCCAGGACTTGGGGGTGCTGGATTTACCAGCTGAGAATAGACTCCTGGAACCTGATACTTGTAATCAAGTCGTAGGGAAAGTCGTGGCGAACGTAAGTATTATTCCCCCCCCTGTGCCAAATTCGGTACACCTTTCTCTTTTTTATACTTTTTGCCCATGTGTGGATGATGTTTTGTGTATCTGGATTAACGAAGGATTTTGATGGGAAAGCTGTTTTTTCAGGCGTTAACCTTACGGTTACCCGGAATCGTTTCGCTGTGCTTATCGGTCCGTCCGGCTGTGGCAAGAGTACTTTTTTTGATGTGCTCACCGGGGTTATTCCTGCCGATGCCGGGACGATGAGCTGGCAGGGTGAAAAGGTGGGGCATCTAGGTGATCTCGCTGCCTATATGCACCAGAAGGATTTGCTCCTGCCCTGGTTTTCTCTTCTTGAAAACAGTTTGTTACCCGCTAAAACCGCAGGGGATAATTTGCAGCAGGCAAGGTTGCATGCGACCAAACTGTTTTCCCGTTTGGGGCTTTCCGGCTATGAAGATTATCTTCCTTATCAGGTTTCCGGTGGAATGCGTCAACGCTGCGCATTGGTACGGACACTCATGTTTAATCGTGATTTAATTCTGCTCGATGAACCTCTGTCAGCACTTGATGCCATCACCAGGAAAAGTTTGCAGTCCCTGTTACTTTTGTTGCAAAGTGAGTTTAACAGAACTCTTGTGATGATAACCCATGATGTGGATGAGGCGCTGCTTCTGGCAGATGATCTCTATTTGCTCAGTACAAAACCCATGGGGATCGTGGAAAAAATTGTGCTTCAGGGTGAGAAACCCAGGCGCTTTGATAATCCTGAGTTGCTGCTCATGAAAGAAGTGATTATGCAAAAGCTGGAAGGAGATATTGAGCATGTCTCGTAGCAACCTTCTTGCTCTTGGAATATTGCTTGTACTGCTGGGGCTGTGGGAAGCGGCTTGTCGAATTCTTTCTGTGCCCGTTTTTATTTTGCCGCCACCCACAACAGTTGCGATAACTGCTGTGATGCAGGCTCCACTTATTCTGCCCCATGCTCTTACCACCGGGATGGAGATTGTCTTCGGTATTGGCCTGGCTTTGGCTACAGCAATTCCTCTGGCCATGGGAATGTTTGCATGGCCCTGGCTGGAGAAAGCGCTCTCTCCATTTCTTGTGGCTTCCCAGGCCATACCGGTTTTTGCCCTGGCGCCTTTATTGGTTGTGTGGTTGGGCTATGGAATGGCGGGAAAAATCCTGATGGCCGCAATCATTATTTTTTTTCCCATCACGGTCAGTCTGCTGGAGGGTTTTAAGGGATGTGACCGTGAATATCGGGTTTTGTTCCGTCTTATGGGGGCTGGCTTCTGGCAGACCATGCGCCTGCTTTACTGGCCCTGGGCTTTGCCTCATTTTTTTGCAGGACTTAGGGTCGGCGTGACTGTGGCAACGATTGGAGCTGTAATTGGCGAATGGGTTGGGGCACAAAAGGGACTCGGATATTTGATGATCCAGGCCAATGCCCGTTTAAAAGTTGATCTGGTTTTTGCCGTTATCCTGTGGCTGTCGCTGATGGGATTGTTGCTCTGGTTTGGGGTTGGCTGGCTGGAAAAAAAGAGTATTCATTGGAAAAGTAATCAATAATTTTACAGTAGGATATTGAATCATTATGAAAAAGCAATTAGCTGCAATTCTTGTTGTGTGTACATTTCTATTTTGTGCAGGTACTGCATCTGCCCAAGAATTGACCTTGATGTTGGACTGGTTCCCTAATATTGATCACCTGCCAATCTATGTGGCACAGGAGAAGGGGCTGTTTAAGGAGAAGGGATTGGAGGTGGAGATCATTTCTCCCTCAGAAACTGCTGATGGACTAAAACTTGCCGCATCCGGAAATGTGGATATGGCAGTTTCCTATGAGCCACAAACCATTATTGCAGCTTCTGCCGGATTGGATGTGAAAGTTATCGGGCGGCTGGTGGAGCATCCTTTGACCACTCTTCTTTTCTTAAAAAACAAAGGCATCAAAAGTCCAAAGGATCTTGAAGGAAAGAAGATCGGCTACACAGTTCCAGGGCTTATGGATGTTATGCTCAAGGCTTTTATGTCCATTAACGGAGTGAAAGATTATGAGGCCATTAATGTTGGATTTACCATTGTACCCGCATTGGTGGCTGGTAACGTGGATGCCGTAATGGGACCTTTTAAGACTTATGAAACAGTGACCATGGCTCACCAGAATATTGAGGCTGATTACTTTGAATTGGAGAAATGGGGAATCCCGGATTATGAGGAGTTGATTTTTGTCTGTGGAGCCAAAACCCTGGCACAGAAAGGGGAAAGTCTGAAAGCTTTTATCCAGGCGGTGGAGGCGGCAACAGCATATATGCGTGAGAATCCCGAAGATGCGTTGAAGACATACCTTGCAGCTCTTCCAGAAGCTGACGCCCGTGTTGAAACTGATGCGTTCAAGTTGACGCTTCCCTTTTACGCAACGGCCGGTGGTTCGGATGCTACGGCCTGGCAACGATTTGCTGACTTTTCCCTTAAGCATGGTTTGATTGAAAAACCGGTTAAAACAGCAGATCTTATCCATAATTGGTAGCCACTAATGAAAACGTATTATAGAGCATTGACCATCGCAGGGTCAGATAGTGGCGGCGGAGCAGGGATACAGGCAGACCTGAAAACATTTTCAGCCCTTGGCTGCTATGGGATGACGGTGATAACAGCTCTTACTGCCCAAAATACAGTTAGTGTGACAGGGATTCAAGCAGTACCACCGGAGTTTATTGCTTTGCAGATGGACGCCGTGATGACAGACATCGGTGCAGATGCGGTGAAGATCGGCATGCTTCATTCTCCCGAGGTGATTATTGCCGTGGCCGAGTGTTTACAGAAATATGATTGTTCAAGCATTGTTCTGGACCCGGTGATGGTAACGAGAAATGGCGATAAACTCCTTCAGGATGACGCCGTTCAGGCTTTGAAAGAGTATCTGTTTCCCATGGCCACTGTTATTACTCCCAACCTTGCTGAGGCCTCCATATTGCTGGGCAGAGATGTAACAGAAATTTCTCAAATGGCAGAAGCATGTAAAGATCTTGCAACACAGGGCTGTGATCGAATATTCCTCAAAGGAGGAGCCCTTGACGGGTCAGTTAGCCTCGATCTACTCTATGACCGCGAGAGTGGAGAGACTTTGGAGCTTGAAAGCCCTCGTGTTGAAACTCCTAATAGCCACGGTACCGGTTGTACTATTTCTTCTGCTATTACGGCCTGTTTGGCCAAAGGGATGGAGTTGTCTGCTGCGGTGCGTGCGGCTAAAGAATATATTGATGGAGCTCTGCAGGGTGGAGCTGATATGAAAATTGGTACGGGCCATGGGCCGGTACACCATTTCCACAACTGGTGGAATAACTGATACTATTGTAATACGAATCTAATAAGACTTGGGGGTGCTGACATATTGGCTGAGAACAAACCCCTCGAACCTGATACTTATAATGAAGTCGCAGGGAAAGCCGCTGGAATCGGAAAAATTCTTCATCTGCTTCGTTGCTGTAGATTTTCTCCAATTGCGACGTACTTTAGTACGCCGAAATTAGATAAAATCTACGCGCCTCGCATATGAAGTTTTTTACGATTCCAGCTAGATTGAGAATGGATAAATAATCTTTCTGTGTTTCGTTCTGCACATCTTTTTCCCCCCTTTATCTCATAGTATCTTATCTATAACGCCACTTATTTGTGGTTGTTATTTCATTTTGAAATAATAGAGGATCACCATGGAAAGAGAAGAACAACTCCCCCGAAAAGAATCTATTACCCGCACCCCTTTTGCAGGTTCTACAAAAATATATGTGCCTGGAAAGATACATGATATTCAGGTAGCAATGCGTGAAGTCAGCGTTGATGATGCGGCGATTAAAGGCCCGGGCGGTTGTGGCTCAGTTGTCACAATCTATGACACCAGTGGACCGTATAGTGATCCGGCACTTGATATAGATGTGCATAAGGGTTTACCACGTTTACGTGAAAAGTGGATCATGGAACGTGGGGATGTGGAACAGTTAACTGATTTAAGTTCTGATTTTGGTAAAGACCGTTTGTACAACTCGGATCTTGACCATTTGCGCTTTAAGGATGTGAAATTGCCCCTGCGTGCCAGGAGCGGCAAAAATGTAACTCAACTTCACTACGCCAAACAGGGAATTATCACTCCAGAAATGGAATATGTGTCCATTCGTGAAAACCAACGCATTGATGAATTGCAGGAAGAGTTATCTCAGCATCCAGGCGAAAGTTTTGGTGCTGCCACTCCGGTTTCACATATAACACCTGAATTTGTTCGTGATGAAATTGCCAGGGGCAGGGCGGTGCTTCCCTGTAGTATCAACCATCCTGAAAGCGAGCCCATGATTATCGGCCGTAATTTTCTGGTGAAAATCAATGCCAATATCGGTAATTCTGCCATTAGCTCTTCCATTGAAGAAGAAGTTGAAAAAATGGTGTGGGCGACCCGTTGGGGAGCAGACACGGTTATGGATCTATCCACCGGAAAAAATATCCATGAAACCCGTGAGTGGATTCTTCGTAACTCACCGGTACCCATTGGCACTGTTCCCATCTATCAAGCTCTTGAAAAGGTTGATGGAAAGGCCGAAGAACTGACTTGGGAAATGTTTAGAGACACTTTAGTTGAGCAGTGCGAACAGGGCGTGAGTTATTTCACCATTCATGCAGGGCTTCTGCTTCGCCATGTACCCATGACTGCCACACGTACCACCGGTATTGTCAGTCGTGGTGGTTCAATTCTGGCCAAGTGGTGTCTTGCCCACCATAAAGAGAATTTCCTATTTACCCATTTTGAAGATATCTGTGAGCTTCTGAAACAGTATGATGTGGGTGTTTCTTTAGGAGATGGTTTACGCCCGGGTTGTGTGCAGGATGCCAATGATGCCGCACAGTTTGGAGAACTAGAGGCTCTGGGGGACTTAACAAAGATTGCAGCTGAGCACGATGTACAAACCTTTATTGAAGGCCCCGGTCATGTACCTATGCATATGATTAAGGCCAATATGGAAAAACAGCTTAAAGAATGCGGTGAAGCACCATTTTATACACTGGGACCTTTGGTTACTGACATTGCTCCCGGATACGACCATATCACAAGTGCCATCGGTGGTGCCATGATAGGCTGGTACGGAACGGCAATGCTCTGTTATGTGACTCCTAAAGAACATCTCGGACTTCCAGACCGTGAAGATGTCCGGGAGGGGGTGGTAACTTATAAGCTTGCTGCTCATGCAGCAGATCTTGCCAAAGGGCATCCGGGGGCGCAGTATCGTGATAATGCCCTGTCGAGAGCCCGTTTCGAATTTCGCTGGCAGGATCAGTTTAATCTCTCGCTCGATCCCGAGAAAGCCATCGAATTCCATGATAAAACATTGCCCCACTCCAATGCTAGAGTTGCGCATTTCTGTTCCATGTGCGGGCCGAAATTTTGTTCCATGAAAATATCCCATGAAGTTCGTGAGTATGCAAAGGGCTTAGAAGTGGGAGATAAAACAGCACTTGCTGAAGGGTTGAAAGAAAAAGCAGAGGAATTTACTCAATCCGGCTGTAAAATTTATCAAAGACCCTAAGCGGTGATCGCACTACCTGCAATTGCCCACAGAATTTTCAGGCATATAAGTGCGTAGATCCCTGCAATAACATCATCCATCATAATCCCGAAACCTCCATGGATGTGTTGATCAAACCATGAACATGGAAAGGGTTTTAATACATCAAAAAAACGAAAGAAAAGAAAACCCAGTATCCATGCAGCAGGGTGGTTGGGGGCAGCTGTGAGGGTGATGAACATCCCCAGGAATTCATCAATAACAATTGGTCCCGCATCGGCCTGATCAAGGATTTTTTCTGCAGAGCCAGATAAGATACAGCCGATAAAAAAAACAATAGCCAACATCCCAAGATAGGAGGGGAGGGGCAGATTGCGCATGAAGAACCATGGAAGAAGGGCTGCAGCGGAACCAAAGGTTCCCGGGCATTTAGGAAGATTGCCACTGTAAAAGCCTGTGGCCAGAAATAGTATGATTTTATCCATTTGTAATCCGTAATTATTTGATGTCGGGTATGGCTTATATTACTGGAGCAAAAGCTTATCTGGAAACAGCCTGGTATACTTGAGCGAGGGGAATCTGCTCTTTTTTTGCAATTTTTATGCAGGCTTCATATTCCGGATAAATGACCGTACCTTTTGGTGTTTGCACTTTTTTTGCCACAATCTCCCCCCAGGGTGTGGAGACCAGTACTGCTTCCCGTTCCAGGGTCATTCGTTCTTCTTTTCTAAAACGCAGGCCAATTGCCGTTGTCTCAGAGAGAATAGTTTGCTTTAATTCCAGTGCATGGACAGGGCTTGCGATCACTCGTAACAGTTGTCCGGGCCGTCCTTTTTTCATGATCAGGGGGCTGAGTGATACATCGAGTGCACCTTGCGCAAAGAGCAGGTCACAGAGATATGGAAAACCTTCACTGTTCCAGTCATCAAGGTTTGTTTCAATAATCTCAACCAGGTTACTTTCCTGCTGTTCAAGGTGAGGCTCACCAATGATAAGCCGGAGAAGATTGGGTTGATCATTTTTAAGTTTGTGGGTTCCAGCGCCATATCCAATTTTTTTCACAATCATGGCGGGCATATTGCCGAATGTGTCAGCCAGGCCCACAGCCAGAACAGCACCAGTTGGTGTTACCAGTTCCTTATCCTGATCAACACCATATACCGGAGCATCGTTTAGCAGCTCACAGACAGCAGGAGCGGGAAGAGGCAGTCTTCCATGGGCACAGTGAACAAATCCATGTCCCATGGGAAGGGGCGAGCAAACCACCTTGTCGATACCCATGTGCGTGAGGCCAACCAGCGCTCCAACAATGTCAACAATGGTATCTATCGCCCCCACTTCATGGAAATGAATTTTATCGATGCGTTTTTGATGTACTTTTGCCTCAGCTTTTGCAAGATGAGTAAAGAGCTGGGATGCTTTTTTAATAATTACAGGGGCAAGATCGGATTTTTCTAAAAGATCAAGGATATTCCCAAGGTGTCGGAACTGCTGTTTAGATGGTGAATGGATAATGACATGTTTGCAGCCGATTCCTGAACGCAGTTGATCTTCTGTGTTAAGTTGAAAGTCAATCCCTTTTATTTTAGAAAATTCATCAAGAAGCAGATCTTTTTCCAGGCCTGCGTGCATAAATGCAGCAAGGAGCATATCTCCACTGATTCCGGAAAAACAATCTAAATAGGCGATGCAGGAAGGGGAAATTGCCATGATTATTTTACCCGGCAGGCAGAAACAGTTGCCCGGTTTTTAGAGATTGACCGCAGAGATAAGCCTCCACACTCATACGTTTTTTTCCTTCCGGCTGGATTTCTCGAACAAGAATTACACCTTCACCAGTGGCAATGGAGAGACCATTTTTATCGGCTTGGACAATACTTCCAGGGGGCAGATCACAAGAAATATCGCTTGTAGCTGGTGTGAAAAAGCGAAATCGTTTCCCATCCAGAAAACTGTAGGCTGCAGGCCATGGATCCATGCCACGGATGAAGCAGTGGAGTGTGGCCGCTGATTGTGTCCAGTCAATGGAACCCTGTTCTTTTTTCAGAGGAGGCGCCTCCGTTGCGAGGCTGTGATCTTGCTGAATGGGAGGCAGTTTGTCCTGTCGCAACAGGTCAAGGGCCTTAAGAAGTGCTTTGCTGCCAAGGTTTGAAAGTTTGGTAAAAAGGCTGCCTGCTGTTTCATCACTGGCTACGGGAATAGCGGCTGGTAACAACATGGCACCGGTATCCATACCAACATCCATCTGCATGATTGTGATACCTGCCTCTTTGTCACCTGCAAGAATTGCCCATTGAATGGGAGCGGCTCCGCGATGACGTGGCAAAAGTGAACCATGAATATTGATGCAGCCAAGGGGAGGTAGGTCAAGAATGTTTGGGGGAAGAATACGACCATATGCTGCAACGATGATAAGGTCTGGATTATAAGAGCGAAGTTCATCCGCAAATTCTTCTGTTTTGATTTTTGTCGGCTGAAGAACAGGAATGCCAGCTGATTCAGCCAAAAGCTTTACAGGCGGTGAAGCCAGTTTTTTACCGCGCCCCTTGGGGCGATCCGGCTGGGTGATAACTGCTACCACTTGATCCGGGCCATCAATCAGTCCCTGCAATGCAGGCACTGAAAAATCAGGTGTGCCCATAAAAATAATACGAAATATTTTTTGCTGTATCGCCATGAAGGTACCTGCTATTTTTTTGCCAGCATTTTTTTGATCTTTTTCTTATAAAGTGTTCGTTTCAGGGTACTGAGGTGGTCGATAAACAGGATACCGTTGAGGTGGTCAATCTCATGCTGCAATATGACAGCAAATCTGTCTTCTGTTGTCAGCTCATGGCGCTCCCCTGCCATGTCCTGGTAACAAACAGTGATCTTCTGGTATCTTTTTACGGAAGCTGTGAGATCAAGAACAGAAAGGCAGCCTTCCTCATCGACCTGGTTCCCCTCTTTTGCGGTAATTTCAGGGTTGATCAAAACCATGGAATCCTTCCCATCTTCCTCTTGTGATGCGTTGACGACAATTAACTGAATGGATTCTCCAACTTGCGGAGCGGCAAGACCGACACCGGGTGCATCATACATGGTCTCAAGCATGTCAGACACGAGATTTTGCAGGGAGCCGTCAATGGCGGAGATCTTTTTGGCTTTTTTGCGAAGTACAGGGTTGGGGAATTTTAAGATTGGTAGCAGGCTCATTTGCGTAGTATTGTAGTGGGTCGATTAGAATCAATGGTTTTGTAAAGATGCTAACTGTCCAGATATACCAGAAAAGCCAGCAATAAGCATCAAAGTTGTGTTTCAATAAGATATGCGCTAATGTTGCATCAGTCAATGTTTTCGCTCAACTCAATACTGATGGGTTCGTAAAAACTCTTTATCTTCTTCGTTGGTGCAAAAATAAAATCATTTCAACGTACCTCAGTACGCCGAAATAATTTGATTTTTGCGCGCCTCTAATATGGAGCTTTTTACAAATCCAACTTAAATTACACCTTTTTACGAGTGTATCAATACTCAATAATCATTTTATACAAACACATGTTCATAATGTTGATTGCAGCTCTTTTAATTAGTTATCTGGTTGGTTCCATTCCCTTTGGCCTTCTTTTCAGCCGTATGGCAGGTAAAGATGTGCGTAAAGAGGGGAGTGGAAATATCGGAGCCACCAATGTGAACCGGGTGCTCGGAAAAAAACTTGGTATTCTTACTCTGCTCTGTGATGTGGCCAAGGGGTTTTTGCCTGTTTTTGTCGCATCCATCATGCTTCCTGAAGGAGATAATCAGGAACTTTATATTGGGCTATGCGGTCTTACAGCAGTGCTTGGTCACATGTTTTCAATTTATCTTGGTTTTAAAGGTGGCAAGGGAGTGGCCACGGCCCTTGGTGTTTTTCTCTTTTTTTCACCCTGGTCCATTGCTATTGCTCTTGTAGTTTTTGTGGTGGTCGTTGGAATATCCGGTTTTGTTTCAGCCGGATCCCTTGCAGCATCCGCTCTAATCCCATTTTGTATCTTGCTGCTTGCCGGTAGTATTTCCACCTTTCTTTGCAGTGCTGTCATTGCTATTCTTATCTGGATAAAACACAGTTCCAATATTGGCAGATTGCGAAGAGGTGAAGAGAAGAGCTGGAAGACGAAGGGGTCAGTATGACCAAATCAGATTGGGATGATCTGTTTGAAGCCAAGGAGTTATTAGGACTTGGAGATCGTGCGACCCTGGGTGAAATGAAGCGCAGTTATCGTAACAAGTGCAAGGAAAATCATCCTGATATTGTTGGAGATAACAGGGAAAAAGGAGATTTGATGCGAAAGCTGACCAGAGCATACGATCTGCTCATAAATCATTATAACCAGTTTAAAATTCCACTTGTACCGCTGGATGGTGAAGCTTTAGAACCGGAAGACTGGTGGATGGACAGATTTGGCCAGGATCCCCTTTGGGGGAAAAAGTGATTTTTTACTGTTTTCTGATTTTTAATAACATCAAAAAGGCTCGCCGTTTTGTTACTGATGCAGTTATTTCATAATTATATCAATGGGTTGTGTTTTGTAACATTACTTGCGCGGCATTCACTTGTTACTAATTGCGATGAAGCATAGAACCCCTTTTTATTATTTTATAACATTTATTATAAATATTATTGTCAGTGAAAACGAAAAGGGTTATCAAAAGGTTACTAATCATACTAATTGGTAGTAGGACCTTTCCTGTAAACAGGAAAAAAGAGTTTAAAGACAGTGCCATCCTCATGGTGACTGTCCACATGGATAGCACCACCGATGCCTTGCATGATTCCATACACCATGGCCAGTCCAAGGCCAGACCCTTTACCGACCTCTTTTGTCGTATAAAATGGATCAAAAATTCTTTCTTTCACTTCGTCAGTCATACCTGTTCCCAAATCTTTGATATTAAGCAGGACGTACTCTTGCGCTTCAATCCCCAGCTCTGAATGGAGTTGTTTTGCCTCTTCCTGTGAAATCAACTTGGAAGAAATGGTTATGGTGCCACCATCAGGCATGGCATCTCGTGCGTTGAGACAGAGGTTGAGAATAATCTGCAGCAACTCTGTTGCATCACATTTCACCAGAGGGAGCGCATTGGATTTTATGTGTTTAATCTGGATTGTGTCAGGCAATGAGCTGCGTAGAAGGGAAAGTGAATCCTCAATGCTTGCCTCAAGTAAGGTGGATGCGCTTATCGAGGGTTTGTTATGACGACTGAAAGCAAGCATTTTCTTGACCAGATCTGCAGCTCTCAGGGCAGATTTTTCTATAACGGCAGTATGTTCCTGTAACGTGGGCTTGTCATCCAGACCTGCTTGAAGGATGGCTGTATATCCAAGAATCCCTGTTAGTATGTTGTTGAAATCGTGGGCAATGCCACCAGCCATTGTTCCTATGGATTCGAGCTTTTGCGTTTGCAGCATTTTTTTCTCCAGGTTTTTCTTATCCGTCAGGTCTGTGATAATTGCAAGACTTCCCGAAAAAGACTCCCCCTGCTGAGTGGGAACACTACTTATAAGTACTGTTTTAAATTCGCCCTTGGTGTTTTTCAGACGAACTTCTTTTTTTGATAATTTTCCTTGTAAGTTCTCTTCAACAATTTGCAACAGAAGTTCTTTATCTTCCTTCTTCACTAGTTTGGAAATGTTTATTCCATTCAGGGTGACGTGAGCAAGTAGGTCTACCAGGCGCTTGTTGGCAAATTGAATATTCCCATCTTTGTCAAGGACCCATATGCCTTCGTTAACATTTTCAACTATTCCCCTGTATCGCTCTTCAGATCGCCGTAATTTTTCATACAAGTTGGCATTATCAAGGGCCATGGCTATATGATTGGCAAAACCTTTTAAAAAAGTCTTATCTGCCTCATGGACGAAATTCTGGTTTTTGCTGTTATCTCCCACCATAATTCCGATAATCTCATCCCGTACATTTAAGGGAACAAGAATAAAAGATTTGGGCTTAAGAGTTTTTATTAATTGATTTTCAGGGTTCAGCGCCAATGATTTCACGTCTTCTACAAAGATTGGTTCTTTGCTGTGGGCACTTCTTGCAATGATGTTGTCGAGCTTGTCCAATGGAATTGCATATCCTTTAAACCTGGATGAGAGTTTTTTATCAATGCCCACAGCGTGAATAAGGATCAAGCTTGATTTCTTTTTGTCTGCCAGAAAAATGCAGGCTCTATCCAGGTTTGCAACGTCGACTAATTTTGAGACAATCACATCCAGAAGGTCTTCAAGGTTCAGGGTGGATAAAATGGCTGAACTTGATTCCTGGAGAGTAGTCATCTCCATTACTTTTCTTTCCAGTTTCCTGTTTAAAGTGTTTATATTATGGTATTTTTCTTTTAATAACTCCTTGTCCCGCTCAAGTTCGCTGATCGTTTCACGAATAACTTTTCCGGGTGTAAGTAGTTTAAATAAAAACAGTTTTATCCGATTTGGCTGTTGCCATTTCAGCTGATATTCGCAGTAATCATCGCCATTAAAAAAATCCTTTGTTTCAATGAGTTCAGCAGGAGGGCAATTCCAAATGGTGGGGATAGCCTGGTAGATCCCTTTATTAAAAAGACAAAAATCTTTGTTGAGCGGGATGTTTTTGTCCCAATGAAGCCTGATTAGTGCTGATGTTTTGGTGAGATTGCTAATTTCGACGGTTTTTGTTCTGTTAAAGTGATCATTTATTTTTTGGAGTTTTTTTATGACACGGCTTGGGTTGCCAAGGCTATAAATGAAAATTTTCTGGATGTGTCCAAAGCGTTGCTTAAGAATAGAATTAAAACCAATATGATAAGCTGCATTTTCATCTTTCAATACGTTTTTTGCGTTTGCAAAAAGTTTCAACATTAGAGTTGATGGGATCCAATTATTTGGATCTGACAAAAAGGCTTCTGTTTCCTGCGCTCTCTTCATTTCTGGCATTAGTTGTTTAAACAGCATCAGGTATTTATCTGGAGTCTGATCTTTTACATATGTTATAACAGCGAGAGAATTCATACCACTTACGTGGTGTTGTTCTTCCGGAAATGGCGAAATATTGTTTGACTGACCATTTGAGGGAGATGTGTTTAATATCGGTATATTCATTTAAAGAAAATCATTGAAAGCGTGAATAATGCGTCTACATTAAAATAATGAGGAATCAAAACTTTACTACTTTTTCCACTATTTTCTAGATACGAAGAGCTGAAAAAATACCACTAATATTGGGTGTTGTCTGTTGTCATGTTGATGGGTAACAATTACTAACGCAGGTAAACTGCAAGTAAGTGCTTGTTGCTTATGCTGATAATTTGAGTTTGAAACACTTCGATTTCCTTGTTTTTTATTACAGCTTTTCAAGAGTAAGGCACTAATAAAAATATATTGAACAAGTCTTTACACTCAAGCAACTCTTCTTCAATAAATCACCTGTAGCACTATGTATTACTATAAGCTGCCCATGAATCAAGTTAATAATTATATCATTGGAAGGAATTAAATAAACAGTATCAATGGAGGATTCAAAAATGAAAACAATATCCCGGCTTCCCAATATTGGCCTTAGTCAATTTTTTCAGCTTCCCTTTAATGTCTGGATCACCCGCACTTCTCCTCTCTATATTCTTAGAGTGTACCTTTACTTTCTTGGTAGTATTTATTTTGTTCTACAAGGGAAAGACCTCAGAAAAATATTATCCTCTCTGACATTTATCTTACGATATAGGTTAAGTGTAGCACATTTTTGTAGAAATGTCTTAAAGTCCATTTTTGGTATCTTTGAGCATTATCTGGAAAAGTTGTTAATGGGGCATCGAAACTTTGCGGCAATGCATGAGTTTCTCGGCAAGAAACTCACTGTACAAAACAGGCATGTTTTAGATCAAACGGTTGCACAGGGCAATGGAGGAATACTTGTTACAGGACATTTTGGTGCGGTTGAGTTTCTTCCTTTGGCTCTTTCGCTCAGTGGTTATAAAATAGCCATGATCGTAAAATTTAAAACAGAGTCTTTGCGTAAGCAGCTTATGAAGAGAGCAGCTGAGTTGGATATTATACTGATTGATGCTGATCAGGAAAAAGTAATTTTCAAGGCACTGAATGCTATTAAACAAGGGCGATTTCTTATCACTGAATGTGATGAGTTTTCCAAATGGATACATCACAAGAGTGAAAAAGTTTCTGTCTTTGGTAATTTGGTTTCACGGGATAAAACGCTTGATTTCTTTTACAGGAGGGCTAAGGTTCCGGCAATGTTGGGATTAATGAAAAGACGAAATGGTGGTTATGTGCTGTCTGTGACTTCTTTGGCAAATGGAAGTGAGAAGGTGTCGCTTGCCAAAAGAGCCTGGGATTGTCTTGAAGAACATATCCTGGCTGAACCCTATCAATGGTATCAGTGGAAAGACGCGGCTGTGGAACTCGCACCTTTTATTGAAAATGGAAGAATGAATGAAGATTATCAACCTCAAGGTATACAAGCTGACGATACCGTTTTCGCTGGCAATTAGTCATAATCTCGCTGAGAGACAGGAAAGCGAGGCCATTTTAGTTGTTGTCGAATCGGACAACGGGTTTATTGGTCTTGGTGAAGGCACACCCCGGCAATATGTTACAGAAGAAACATTGCCGGGGTGTGTTGACGCTGCCCGCAAAATAGGCAGGCAGCTTATCCGGCAGGAATGGGAAGGCAGTGTTGCATTAAATCAGCTCCTTGATAAGCTTGCAATGCAAACAGTTGTGCAACAGAATCCCTCGGCCTGGTGCGCCATTGAGCTTGCCTGTCTGGATCTGCTTGCCAAGAGCAAAAAAATTCCGTTCTGGCAGCTTTTTTCTGACACGCCCGCCAACGAATCTTTAACCCATTCTGCGGTTATTGCCCTCATGCCCATCCAGGTTCTTGATACTATTCTTCCTGTTATCCAATCATTGGATATGAAATTTGTGAAGGTGAAAGTTGCAAATATTAAAGATGGGATTCTGTATCTTTCCTATATCCGGGATGCTCTGGGGCCGGATGTAGATATACGAATTGATGCCAACGGTGCCTTTTCCGCAAGTGAGGCCATAGCGTTTGGGCATGCAGCCGACTCAATAGGGATTAGCTGTTTTGAACAGCCAGTGGCAAAAGACAATCTTGAGGGTTTGAAACAGGTAACAGAGCAGGGGACAATCCCAACTATGACGGATGAATCCTTATGTAATATGGGTGATATGGAAAAACTAATTTCAAATCAGGGCTGTTCCGGGTTTAACATAAGATTGTCAAAATGTGGTGGTTTCAGGGAAAGCCTGAGACTTTGGAACCACGCTCTGAAGAACGGTTTTTTCTGTCAGTTGGGGTGTCATGTTGGTGAGACCGGAGTCCTTTCTGCTGCCGGGCGTCATTTAGCTGCCCTTTGCCAGGATATCAGATATCTGGAGGGTGGGTTTACGAAGTATATCCTTGAGTCAGATATTTGTAATGAAGATGTTAGTTTTGCGCACCAGGGGAAAGCCGGATTACTGGAAGGCGATGGCCTTGGTGTAAGTATTAATGATGCAGCTCTGGAAAAATGGGGAGAGCTTGTGGCAGAGCTCTCCTAATTGGCATCTGAGGTTTGTCTGATACTCAGGTGCGTTCGTTATTCTTCTCCCGTTTGTTCTTTATATTTTTTCCTTTCCTTACAATTCCTGGTTTATGGAAAATATTGCTGTTTCCATTGATAAAATATTCTTGACAAAAAATACTTAGCGTGGCTATTGCTTAGCATAGCTAAGCAATGTGCTTATATTTACTCAACCCAAATACAATGATTATGTCAAATAACAAGAAACTGGAGCAGGCGCGCTTCATAGCAAAAGCAGGGCGCAAGCTGAAAGACCATATTTTTTCTATTCAGTCCGGTCTGCATAACGGAAAGGTTTCCGGCCCTGGAGAAGAGCTTTCCATGGCCCAGGTGCAGATGATTATGGCTCTGCATGCTTCTGGTGGCAGTACTATTTCCAATATTGCCAAGCAGTTAAATGTCTCCTCTCCTTCGGCTTCCTGCATGGTTGATCGTCTGGAGGATAAAGGTATTTTATATCGTGAGCGGAGTACAGAGGATAGAAGAAAAGTAGTTGTTCGTCTTGCTGATAAGGCTGCAGCAAAGGCTCAACAAATGGAATCTGCAGTTCTGGCTGCCTTTTTGGAATTAGTGGAAAAGGTGGGACCGGAGACAGCAGAGAAATGGTGCGAAGTACTTGAGCGTGTGGATCAGGTATTATCAAATCAGAAATGATGGCGTCGTAAAAACTCTTCACCTGCTTCGTTGCTGCATTTTTTGTTTAATTACGACGTACCCTAGTACGCCGAAATCAAACAAAAAATGCAGCAACGAAGCAGGTGAAGAGTTTTTACGACGCCATCATTTCTGATTTGATAATACCTGGTCCACACGCTCAAGT